>NZ_PEIG01000014.1 GCF_002749975.1 Gloeocapsopsis sp. IPPAS B-1203
GGTTTACCTCCTTGGGCATCAGCACCATGGCGTTCAACCTCAACGGCTTCAACTTCAACCAGTCAGTGATAGACTCACAAGGTCGCGTGATTGGCACATGGGCAGACGTGCTCAACCGCGCTAACTTAGGTATGGAAGTCATGCACGAGCGCAACGCTCACAACTTCCCACTCGACTTAGCAGCAGGCGATGCTACTCCAGTTGCTTTAACTGCTCCTAGCATCAACGGTTAATTTTTAGCCTGAATCTAATCTCAGAAGCGCCTCCTACTCAGGGGGCGCTTTTTCAGCATTTGGTATTTGATGGTATTTGAGCTGATTAACCTGTGGCAATGGTCAACATAAGTTAGGACGCTACAGAAAATCAGAACCGGCTTTTAACCCTGATCTCTGAATCTACGGTCTGAGCGATCGCGTGTCTTTTGATCCTTGACCCCTGCTATATTTGAGCAATAGCTTTTAATTCTTCTTGCAGCATCTTTTGATAGACCTGAGGTAAACGCTGTGTCATGACATTGTCTTCAATACCGTAACCTAAGCTTGTCCAAGTGGGAGAAAGTAGCCTGAGTACGCGATTTAGGTTTCCTTGGCGAAGTAATGCTGCAATGTCAGTTCCCCAAGCTTGGCGATCGCTTAACCAAGCGTAAACAACAGCATCTTGAAATTCTGGCTGGAAACTATATGATCGCCAAAACATCAAGCCTGGTGGCTGAGGATGATATTGCTGTGCCTTTTCTTTCCAGGTTGTATTGAGCATTTGATAGCGTCCAGCTGCAGTAGAACAGTTGCCTTGATTTGGACCTGTAACAATTGTGATACACTTCTCTGGATGACTGCTCAGATCTTCAACGTGTTGACCGCCATAAAGAATTGTGTAGGGTTGGGGGTGATTAGATTCGCTTGCTGATATTGTACGCATCAAAGCACGAAGGTAAGGATCGCCGCCATCCATGACTAATGGTGGAAGATAGCCTGTGGTGGAATCAGTTTTAGGCGATCGCCTCACTTCTGGCTGTCGATAATGTACCAAAAAACCTAGTGCCAAAACAGCAGTACTGCTTGCAATCAAACGTTTCCAAGACTTACGCATTTGCACAAAAAATCAACGACAAAAAATGAGAGGGCAGTAAAAACTGCCCTTATATTAAAGTCAGAGGAAGATCGCTTGCGGTATGTTCCTCTTTGACAAAATCGCTTTAAACAACACTCGCAAAGAGTTCTTGAAAGCTTTTTGCTGAAGCTTCTGGCTTAGCGACAATTTCCACAACTTTATTTTTTGATTCAGGATTAAACAGCGCCTCAACGCATACCTGTGCTACTTTGGTACGTGGAATACTACCATCAAACAATGTATCCGCAGCAGACATGACAATTGGATTAGAGTTATCGTCATTTTTCAAACCGCCTGGTCGGACGATAGTATAGGTAAGACCACTTTTTTGGAGATACTCCTCCGCCTGCTTTTTCCACACTAAGATTAGCCAGAACAGATTTAGAGGATGAAACAGTTGAGAAGTACACAAGGAAGAAACAAAAACAAAATGCTCTATGCCATTAGCCTTAGCAACATCTACTAAATTCTTTGTTCCTTCATAGTCTACTTTGTAAGGTCCAGTGGGGTCAAAACTAGGTTTAGCGCCCGTTGCACAGAGTAAGACAGTACTGTCTCCTACCGCAGCACGAAGACTATCTTGCTGCAAAACATCGCCAACTACTAACTCAGCCTCAGCCGGTAAAATCGATTTAGCTGACTCTACATTCCGAACCAAGGCGCGCACAGGAATGTTTCTTTTAACTAATTCTTGGACAATTCTGCGACCTGTCTCGCCTGTTGCCCCTGCTACAAATGCTTTCATTTTAAAGCTTATGCTGAATAAACGAACAATTTTTCGAGTCAGTTTAACTCACTCTCGATCTCAATTGTAGTTTTGATGAACCTTGAGATAAGCTGCACAATGGCAGAGAAACTCTAAGCCCGACATGGGAATCCTAAATACATAAGTCAAATTACAAAGGATGCGTTTATGCTGTCGAGCAATGGTGAATATAAATCTACTAGAAATGGGCAAGTGCATTGGGATGCACAATCAACGCTAGCAGAAAGTGACTATTCACATACTGATTCACCAACATGCTTTCAGGGAAAGTTCACTGACTGTATGGAAATGTATGCCTCTGCTGAAGCAGTCGCAAACTACCTCAATGCTCACCAAGGCTGGTTTTGCCGCTGCGCTCAGCCAATGAAGGTAGATTTTGTCAAGGAAAATGCATATGCATTGACGATTGGTCGTATTGGCTCGTTTGGCTATGAAGTAGAACCTAAGGTTGGCTTAGAACTTTTGCCCCCAAATGAAGGCATTTATCGCATTCAGACAATTCCAGTTCCAAACTACACTGCCCCTGGTTATGATGTAGACTTTCAAGCCATGATGGAACTTGTAGAAGCAGCCCCCGCACCCAATACAAAAACAATGACACGCGTTGAATGGGAGCTAGATTTGGCAGTTGCAGTTCATTTCCCGAAATTTGTTCAACGTTTACCAAAATCACTCGTTCAAAATACAGGCGATCGCCTTCTCAACAACATCGTTAAACAAGTTTCTCGTCGTCTAACCTATAAGGTTCAAGAAGATTTTCATAAGTCGCTGGGTTTACCTGTGCCAACAAAATCAAAACGGGCAACTTGAAGTGAAACATAAATTGTTTTGGTTGATAATTGGCGAAGCCGCCGCACGCCACTCGTGGTTTCTTAAGCAAAACGGCGGTGAAGGGTAATAGACAGCGTTTACCCTTCACCATGCACAACTAATTACATTAGTTCTATTTAATTTATGTGTAGAACTAAGGATCTGAGACTTTCACATCGAAGGCAGCAAGTTTCTACTTATCGCTTGCTGAGAATGTTTTGGATGATTTGTATGCCACTAACTGCTTGCCAACTAAATAAAGCGAGTAAAGCAGAATTTAAAACAATGTGGGTGTAACGTGCCCAGTTCTGACCTTTTTGCATAAATGGTGAGAGGCTGGCAGAAACTGCAATCATCCCTGTCATACCTAATCCCACTAATAAGTGAGGTCCAAGAAATAACTTTTGATTGTTGATGTAGGTAATACCCATCGCTGCTAGCGTACCTATCACCATGAGTGCTAAGATGACCGAACCAATTTGGTAGTGTTTAACGTTATATCTACCTTTAATCAACTCTTTTTTAACTTCACCCTCGGCATAGCGAGTCCGTCTTACTTGTACACCTAAATACAGTGCATAAAATGAAGCCGCAAGCAAACCCCACATCAAAACAGGGTGGATGAAGTTTAGCCAGAATTTAACTGCTTGTGAAAGTTCCATTGTGTTCTCATCTGTTAATAAACTTGATAAAACTTAGCATAAGTTGTTTTAGAAATTTGACCAATGAGTAATTTATCCCAATGCGGTAGTGGGAACTGGTAATCGGTACTTAAATAGAGTGTTTCGCTACTACCTTGTCTATAATCTAGTGGTGTTTCATCACTCATCTATTCAAAAGTTGCATTTAGCGATACACTAACAATGCCTTCGATGAGATGATGTTTGAACATGACTGCAACAAAAGACATCTCATTAATCAAGGCGGCTAAAAGTGGTGACATTCAACAAGTCCATGCACTCTTGAGTGCGGATGCAAGTGTGAATGCTAGCGATGCCGATGGTACAACCGCCTTGATGTTTGCTACTCAGCGCGGCTATAACGAAATTGTGCGACTGCTACTCGTTAATGGGGCTGATGTAAACCGCCCAAGAAAGCTTTACAGTTTAACGCCACTGATGTTAGCTGCAGCGGCAAATCAACTGGATATTGTGAAAACGTTGTTAGCGCATGGTGCGGATGTCAATGCAATTAATGAAGATGGTAGCACTGCATTGATGATCGCTGCACTCAAAGGTTATGCAAACATAGTACGTGTATTACTAAATGCTGGCGCTAAGGCTGTTATCCGCGATCAAGATGATGATACTGCCCTCAAGCTTGCTGTGCAGCAACAGCACGTTGATGTAGTTCAAGTGCTACTAGCTTCTGGAACACTTGATGTTAATATCCAAGACGAGCAAGGTGAGACAATATTAATACAAGCTGTCGATTTGGGTGCAACTGAGGTAGTACAAGCACTGCTAGACGCAGGAGCAGATCCAAATTTAAATATTGAGGGTGGTAGTCCGTTAGCAGCCGCAGCCGCAGGAGGTTATATGGCGATCGCTTCAGCATTACTTAATGCTGGTGCTGAAATTAATGCTCAAGATCAAGACGGAGAAACACCACTCCATTTAGCCGCTGTTGAAAAACATACAGAAGTTGTCCAGCTGTTGCTGAGTCGGGGTGCTGATGTAGAAGCTAGAAATTGTCTAGGTGATACGCCTTTAATGGTTGCAGTGTTACACGGACATAGCTCAATTGTTCGTGAATTGTTACAAATAGGCACATCAAATAAAGCTCTACTCAATATCACAACTTTAGGTGAAACGCCGCTAACACTTGCTGCGACTCAAGGACATACCGAGACAGTACAGCTATTACTCAACTACGGTGCTGATCCCAATTTACCTGCTGATGATGGAAAAACCGCATTGATGAAAGCCGCTGATCGAAATCACATTGAGGTCATTGAGTGTTTGCTGAAATCTGGAGCGCAAGTCAATCTCCAAGACAAATATCATGCAACCGCCTTGATGTGGGCAGCCCACCGAGGTTTTACTGATGCAGTAGCAATACTGCTCAAAGCAGGCGCAGATGTCACATTAAAAAATACCGCAGGCTACACTGCTTTAATGCTGGCAGAATTTAATGGATATAAAAATGTTGTGCGATCGCTTAAAACAGCAGGTGCTCAAGAATAGCGATCGCCTTTGTTGTAATGGTAATAGCAAAGGAATTTGGCACGGTTTTTGCACTAATGATATTTAGATAACGAAAATCGCAAATATCATAGAAAATCAAAAATGAGTACGCACACAAAAATTCTATCTTCTCAAAAAACGGGAGTTTTTATTATTCTTGCAGGCTTAATCGCAGGTAGCTTAACTTTAGGAACGAAAACTGCAATGATTGCTAAGCCTCGGCAAAGTGAAACAGGATGACAGCAATTCCAAAAATCACAATTCGGCGATCGCGTAACAACTGCGATATACCTGAAGCTTGATGATGTTCGCCTAAAAATTTAGGTAACTGAATATATAGGACAACATTGTCTTGTTGCCTCAATAAAGAGAAACTTTAGCGTTAATAGCGCTTATTAGGTATAAAGATAAAAGCTTGCATAGCTATTAGTTAAAGATAATGCGTTTTGTCCAAACACTTATTTATGCTTTAACTATTTACCATAACTTTTCAAGACCTTATTTACCTATTCTTAACTTAAGAGCAATCTAATATAGCAGTAAAAATATCTATAATTTCTGTAAAAACTCAGTGACAGACTATAATGCGTTACTTTAAAAAACAGTCTACAATATTAGCATTTATCATAATTATTTTTGTAGTATTCACTACAGTTAAATCTTTAGCTGCAACTGAAATTAAATGGACTACGGTTGCACCTTCTCCGGTGGGAACTGGAGAGGCAATGAGTGCAGTAGTCGGTGGTAAATTATATCAATTGGGCGGATATACTTCTAATTGGAGACCAACAAATCGCGCGGATGTATACGATCCAGCAACAAATACGTGGCAGCGACTTGCAGATATACCAGTAAGAATCACGCACGCAGGAGTTGCAGCCGACCCAGGAAATATTTACCTAGCAGGTGGGTATGTTGGTAAGCCTGAAGGTGGACAGTTATTTGCGACAAGAAAAGTTTTACGCTACAACATTGCAACAAATACCTGGTCTGAAATGCCACCATTACCACAAGCTAGAGGGAGCGGTGGATTTAGTAATTTGAAAGGGGAATTGCACTTCTTCGGTGGAGCAGATCTTAATAGAATTGACCGTGGCAATCATTGGGTACTAAAGCTTAACAATCTCGCTGCTAATTGGCAACCAGCAGCGCCTTTACCCAATCCGCGCTCGCACTTAGGAGATGCAATTGTCAACGGCAAGATTTATGCGATCGGCGGGCAGCATAGTTATGATGACTACTTAACGACACAAAATACCGTCCATGCTTGGAATCCTGCAACTCAGCAGTGGGCGAAAGTGGCTAATCTACCACAAGGTCGTAGTCATATTGGGGCTGCAACTTTTGTCGTTAATGGAGAAATATATTTAGTGGGTGGCGAAGTTAAACACGAGATGGCAGTTAATCAGGTAACAGTGTATAATCCTAAAACAAATTCATGGCGTGAGTTAACGCCATTACCTACTAAACGCCACTCAGGAGTTAGTGGTTTTATCAACGGTAATATCTACTATTCTTCAGGCGCTCCAGCTTTCAACAAAACAGTGTACCGAGGTAGATTTCAGCTGGTAAATTAGGAAAATTCCTTCAAGAATGTTGCATTTGCACAAAAGCATCTAATAACACGTCAGGAATTGGTCTAGGGCGCATTGTCATTGAGTCTACCCATACCCATAAAGCTTCAGCTGTCACTAATAAGTGGTCGTTGCCATGCTTGCGAATTTCATAGCGCCGAATCGCACGCGTACCGCGCATTTCTTGCAACCAAGTACGGACTTCTAGAGTGTCACCAGCGATCGCCGGACGAAGGTAATCAATCTCAATCCGGCGCATCACAAAAACACCACCGAGTTGACGATAAACATCTAAAGAAAAACCAAGATGTTCTAAATGTTCAATCGCGGCTTGTTCGAGGTAATGTTGATAGACTGAGTTATTGACATGACCCAGAGCATCCATTTCATAATGACGTACCCTTAGCTGTGTTGTAAATGGTTGCATAATGAGGGGCAAGGGGCGAGGGGCGAGGGACAGAGGAGACGGAAAGTTATGAGTCAGAAGTGTTGAGTTTAAGAGAGTCATGAAGTGTTAACCTCAACATTCAACACTACTCACTAACCACTATCCACTAATTACTCACTATACGCTTCCATTGGTAAACACGAGCAGACGAAATTGCGATCGCCATAAGCATTATCAATGCGTCCAACAGTAGTCCAGAATTTGTGTTCGCGAGTTTGTGGTGTTGGATAAGCAGCTTGTTCGCGGGAGTAAGAGTGTTGCCAATCAGCAGCAATCAAAGTCTCAGCAGTATGCGGGGCATTTTTCAAAACATTATCCTGCATATCTACCTTACCTGCCTCAATTGCCGCAATTTCTTGGCGAATTTGAATCATTGCCTCACAAAAGCGATCCAATTCTGCTTTTGATTCACTTTCTGTTGGTTCTACCATCATTGTGCCAGCAACAGGCCAAGAAACTGTAGGCGCGTGGAAGCCGTAATCCATTAAACGCTTGGCAATGTCGTCTACCTCAATTCCGGCAGATTTCTTGAGCGATCGCAAATCTAAAATACACTCGTGCGCAACTAAGCCTGATTTGCCCTTATATAACACTGGGTAGTAAGGTTCTAAGCGGTGGGCAATGTAATTCGCATTGAGAATCGCGACTTTAGTTGCTTGCGTTAGTCCTGCCGCACCCATCAGCGTAATATACATCCAGGAAATCGGTAAAATACTGGCACTACCCCAAGGCGCGGCAGCGATCGCCCCGATACTTTGTTCATCACCAATCTCCACCACCGGATGTCCTGGTAAAAACGCAATAAGATGCGCTGCAACTCCGATTGGTCCCATTCCTGGACCACCGCCACCATGGGGAATACAGAAAGTTTTGTGTAAGTTCAAGTGACACACATCCGCACCATAATCGCCAGGACGACAAATTCCGACTTGGGCGTTCATATTTGCCCCATCCATGTAAACTTGCCCGCCGTGGGCGTGGATAATCGCGCAAATATCCTTAATTTGTGCTTCAAAAACACCATGTGTTGAAGGATACGTCACCATCAAAGCCGCAAGTTCGTGACTGTGTTTTTCAGCTTTTGCTTGCAGATCATTAATGTCAATATTGCCTTGTTTGTCACAAGCGATCGCCACGACTTTCATCCCCGCCATCACTGCACTTGCGGGATTTGTCCCGTGGGCTGATTCTGGAATCAGACAAACATTTCGATGGGCTTCACCGCGACTTTCGTGATATTGACGGATCACAAGTAACCCCGCATATTCTCCTTGTGCGCCCGCATTTGGTTGTAGGGAAATTCCGGCAAAACCTGTGATTTCAGCTAAAGCTTGTTCGAGTTGTGCAAACAAGATTTGATACCCTCTGGTTTGAGACAAGGGTGCAAACGGATGAATTTTCCCGAACTCTTGCCACGAGATTGGCAACATTTCGGTAGTCGCATTCAACTTCATCGTGCATGAACCCAAAGGAATCATGGATGTTGTCAGCGATAGATCCTTAGCTTGCAATCGGTAAATATAGCGCAGCATCTCAGTTTCAGCATGGTAGCTGTTAAATACAGGATGTGTTAGATAGCGACTAGTGCGACTAAACGGTTTGACACTCTCAAATGCCGATTGAGGAGTTGCTAATTCTTCTAGCGTAAAAGACACTTCACTGCCAGCAAAAATTTGCCATAAATCATAGAGATCAGCTTCTGTTGTTGTTTCATTTAAGCTAATCGCGATCGCACTTTCATTAATAGTTCGTAGATTGATTTGCTGAGCTAAAGCTGCTGCAATGATTTGGGCAACACTTTCTGGTTCAAGGTCTACTCGCAGTGTATCAAAGTAGTGTTCTGAACTAACGGCATAGCCTAAATGCTTCAGACCTTCAGCCAAAATGACTGTTAGCTGATGAACTCGTTGGGCAATATTTTTCAAGCCTTGCGATCCGTGATAAACCGCATACATTGATGCCATAACCGCTAATAACACTTGAGCAGTACAAATGTTACTAGTTGCTTTTTCCCGACGAATATGCTGTTCTCTAGTTTGTAGTGCAAGACGTAGCGCTGGCTTACCATGAATATCTTTTGAAACACCAACAATTCGTCCTGGTACTTGTCGCTTGTATTGCTCTTTTGTTGCAAAATAAGCTGCATGAGGACCGCCGTAGCCAAGGGGAACGCCAAAACGCTGAGTACTCCCAATCGCGATATCAGCCCCAAATTCTCCAGGCGGCGTCAGTAAACACAGGCTTAAAAGATCGGCTGCAACTGTGATTAAAGCCCCTACTGTATGGGCTTGTTCGACAAAACTACGATAATCGTAAATTGTCCCGTCACTCGCTGGATATTGTAGCAACGCACCAAAGACAGAATCATCCCAAGTAAACGTTTGATGGTCGCCGACAACAATTTTAATTCCTAGCGGTACAGCGCGAGTTTCAACAACTGCGATCGTTTGCGGATGGCAATCTTGGGAAACGAAAAAGGTATTTGCTTTTTGCTTACACAGCCCATAACTCATTGCCATTGCTTCGGCTGCTGCTGTTGCTTCATCAAGGAGTGAGGCATTGGCAATTTCCAAACTTGTTAGATCAATAATCATTGTCTGGAAATTCAGTAGTGCTTCTAGTCGTCCTTGCGAAATCTCTGGTTGATAGGGAGTATAGGCAGTGTACCAGCCTGGATTTTCTAGAATATTGCGTTGAATGACAGGTGGGGTCATGCAGTCGTGATACCCCATGCCAATAAATGAGCGAAATACTTGATTTTTCGAGGCGATTTCTTTTAGTTTAGCTAAGGCTGCGTATTCACTCTGCGCTGGTTCTAGCTGAAGCGAGCCATTGAGTCGAATTGCCTGCGGTACAGTTTGGTCGATCAAAGCATCAAGCGTTGCCAAACCTAATTCGTCAAGCATTTGTTGAATTTCTTCCGGCTTAGAACCAATGTGCCTTTGTGCGAAAGAAAAAGATTCTTGTGCTTCTTCTATCAGCTGCTGACGAATTGAACCAGTACTAGAGCTATAAGCTACCACAGGCTGCTCTCCAGACACGACTTCTTCTTCATATTCTGCAACATTATTTTAAATAACGAGAACTAGGGACAGGATAATTATTCAATTTCATGACTTTTTCATACCTCAATCTTTTAATCCCTAGCCTGATTTAATCTCTAACTACTCACCTTCTACTTGTGCCTGATACTCATCCGCAGACATCGTATCATCAAGTTCACTAGGGTCAGTTATTTTTACTTTTAACAACCAACCTTCGCTATAGGGGTCATCGGCTAACTGTTCAGGTGCCTCCACTATGGCATCATTACACTCTACTACTGTACCGCTTACTGCAGCGTACAAGTTCTCCACAGCCTTCACCGACTCAATTGTGCCAAAGCTTTCTCCTTTCGTGATGGCATCACCAACTTCTGGCAATTCTAGAAACACAATGTCACCTAGTTGATCTACAGCAAAGGCGCTAATGCCAATTGTGGCGATATCGCCATCTAACCTTACGTACTCGTGAGAATCTTGATATTTTAAATCGCTGGGATATTCCAGTACCATATGCAACCTCAATAATAAAAAGTCTTGATACTTAGTACTTTCTACAGCATGCATCATCAAGCTGTAGAGTAAGCATTCTAGTGCTAGCGCTCATTATTTCATAAAAATCTGGGACGATTTTAAGTTAATAGCCGCGTTTTTGAACGATAGAATGGACGCTTAACGACGATCGCTGGATATAGTTTCCCCCGAATCTCAACATCTAGCTGCTGTCCTAATTGACCCAAAGCAGTAGGAACATAAGCTAAAGCAACGGGATAACCTAATGTAGGCGAGAGTGTACCGCTTGTGATTTCGCCCACAACTTTCGAGTGCGATAGCACTTGATAGCCATGACGCGCTATATTTCTACCTTCAAGACACAACCCGACTAGTTTGCGTTGAACTCCATGCGCTTTTTGTTGGGCAAGAACTTCACGCCCAATAAAGTCCTCTTTAGTGTCTAAATGAACTAGCCAGCCCATGCTAGCTTCGAGAGGTGTGGTTGTTTCATCAATATCTTGTCCGTAAAGCGCCATTGCAGCTTCGAGTCGCAGCGTATCACGCGCACCAAGCCCGCAGGGAATGACACCAGCATCGTAGAGCGATCGCCACAATTTTATCCCTATCTCTGAATCAACCATCACTTCAAATCCATCTTCTCCAGTGTACCCAGTTCGCGCTATAAACCCAGGTTGACTGAGAACTGTTGCTTCAAGATGACCAAAAGCTTTAATCTCAGATAAGTCTTCTTGAACAAATTGTTGTAGAGTGGCAGCAGCTTGGGGTCCTTGCACAGCAATTAAGACTTTTTCTGAAGAGACATCGTGCAACTGTACTTGTTCTGAATCAATGTTTTGCAAAATCCATGCTTTATCTTTATCAGTAGTTGCCGCATTGACAATCATCACGCCTCGTTGTTCACCAGCATCTTCCCCTTGGTAGTAAAAAATAATATCGTCAATAATTCCAGCTTGGGAGTTTAACAAGACAGTGTATTGCGCTTGACCTGGTTGCAGGCGTTTCAAATCCGATGGGACTAAACGCTGTAATTGAGAAATTAACTGCTTCCCGCGCAAGATGAATTTACCCATGTGGGAAATATCAAATATTCCCGCTGCAGTTCTCACCGCTTGATGTTCTTTACTAATGCCAACAAACTGCACCGGCATTTCCCAACCACCAAAGCTAGTTAGTCGGGCTTTAAGTTCGAGTGCAAGTTGATACAGAGGCGTTTGAGCTAACGGTAGCATTTCTGAAATTAACTCTTCTTGACTAGCCACAGACAACCCATTAAGTTACTAAAGATCTTATTATCTCGAACTTGACAGGCAAGATGCCTACCTCCCAGCTAATCATATTAATTTAGTTAACTCCTTAAGCACCAGATGACTTTTTAACTGATACACCGGTATTTAGCCAAACGCCACATAAAATCATTGCCCCACCTAATACAGCTAGCGGCGAAAGTAATTGCCCAACCAGGAAAATAGCAAAAATTGCCCCACATACTGGTTCAATCATGGCGACTAAGGTTGCCACACGTGCCGGAATCTTACGTACTCCCCATAAAAATAAACCAAAGGGAACAACAGTTCCTAGTAAAACAATATATGCAACTGCAGCTAAATCCATAACACTCAAGTCAAGAATTTTTTGCCAGGGAGTGAACGGTACACTCAGAAAACTACCGACTCCCATCCCCAGTCCTAATACTGTTAACGGGTGTGCTTGCATTCCCATTCCGAGATAGGAAAAAGTAGCGAACAAAAAAGCCGAAGCTATGCCATAAGCTATTCCCAATCCTCCTGCCAGCCCTTGGGGACCTACTACTAAAAAATACGCTCCCACAACTGCAAATCCTAATCCAAATAATTTCGGTCGAGACAAACTCTCTCCACGAACCAAAGCGTATAAAGTTAGTAATACTGGAGCCATATACTGTAAAAATAGCCCCGTTGCCACACTTGATAAATGAATTGCTAAATAATAGCTAACTTGAGTTAGGGTTAATGCTAATCCGATCGCAAAAAGGCGCGGTAACTCTTTATGACTTGGCGGTAAGCGCCATATGAAGGGCAAAAGAACTAAAAAACTCCCAAAAAAGCGTAACGGAACCAGAATTGCAGGTTCTAGTGTTCCTCCCATTAAACGCCCAGCCAACGCCCCAGCAAAGCCCCATAGCAGTGCAGCACACAATACTTGAATCATTTAATTGCAGATACCCTTATTGCCATTGATGCGATTGAGGTAAAGCGATTCCTACTGTAACGTATGAGAGATAAACTTATTTTCTCGTTGCAACCCCTTAATTTACATGAAGTAGCAGCTAAACAACTATCAGCATAATTAAATTAAGTTAATTTTTATTTATTTTTCTTAAAATAGAAGTATTGGTTTGAAAATAATTTGAGATCTACCTCATGTCTGCATCAAACATCCAGTCACGCGAATTGACAGCAAATCAACAGGTATCTGATTCAACATCTTGGAAGATTAAGTTACTGTATGATGGCGAGTGCCCGTTGTGTTTGCGCGAAGTCAACTTTTTGAGGAAACAAGATGCTAGTCGCGGGCTTGTAGCATTTGTAGATATTGCCGATGAAAATTATACCCCTGAAGCACATGGCGGCGTAGATTTTGAAACTGCGATGGGGCGGATTCATGCAGTCATGCCTGATGGTAAAGTTATCCAGAATGTAGAAGTTTTTCGCCGAGTTTACGAAACTTTAGGGATGGGATGGGTTTACGCTATCACCAAGCTACCCGTCATTGGTGCTTTTGCCGATATGCTCTATGGCATTTGGGCTGACTGGCGGTTGCGACTTACTGGAAGACCAGACTTAGCAGCAATTGTTGCCGAGCGCCAAAAGCAGTTAGAATGCAAAACACAAGGGCGCTGCCAAATTAAATGAATTATTTTGATGCCCGACAATACGCGCCTGCAACTCTTCGCAATCGAGAACCAATTCTCAAAGTTCTACTCGAAGTTTTGCCACCAACAGGCACAGTCTTAGAAGTCTCTAGTGGAACTGGAGAACATGCTGTCTTTTTTGCCCCGCGAATTCATCCTCGTGAGTGGTTGCCGTCCGACCCTAATCCAGTAGCACGAGCTAGTATCATGGCATGGAGCAAACATGCTCCTGCCGAAAATTTATATCCAGTGATCGCTCTCGATGCTTGCGATCCAGTTTGGACGGTTGAACAACAATCACGAGAAATTGTTGCGATCGTCAACATTAACATGATCCACATTGCGCCTTGGTCGGCTTGCTTAGGATTACTTGCAGGTGCAAAGCGAATTCTTTCCTCTGGTGGTATTTTGTATCTCTACGGACCTTTTAAACAAGGTAATCAGCATACGGCAGAGAGTAATGCTACATTTGATGCCAGTTTACGCGCCCAAAATCCAGCGTGGGGAGTGCGGAATTTAGAGGACGTTGTAGAAGTAGCCAAGACTGAACATTTTTCCCTCATTAAAACTGTTGCCATGCCAGCAAATAATCTTTCGGTAATTTTTCAAAAGACGAATGAAAGTTGCGATCGCTCTGAGTGAGACTAACGCTCTAGCAATGAGAAATTCTATCATAACCATGTTAGATTTCTATGGCACTAAGACTCGTCAGAATGGGCGGAATCAAGTATTATCAAATTAATTTCAACTTCATATTTACTTAATCATTTGCGATTTGCCTACACACCATCAGGTTTAGTTAGTGCGGTCGTCATTTGAGGTGAAACACGATCGCCCGCAGCGATCGCGGTCAAATCCGCAGTGTTGCCCAATCAAGTATTGATGAGGTGCTGTTAAAGGAGCACTACTATGCTGCATTTGAAGAGATTTTTATATCAGCAAGTGGTGTTTTTGTGTCTTAAGCTCAGCTTGATAGGGTATAAATGCAGCAACCTAAAAAAATCTCTTGTTTAGCAAAAACATTCAAAAATAATTACAATCACCCTTTACCTAAACAACAATTCCCGTGTTAGAAGCATGTATACTCGCAACAATATTATGTGGATTTTTCGGCATTATTTTTAAAAAGAACATAATGATGAAGATCATCTCAATGGATGTTATGAGTACAGGAGTCATTGCCTATTATGTGCTGATTGCATCGCGAGATGGCTTATTTACACCTATTTTGGCAAATACTCAAAAAGGTGCTTACGCCGATCCAGTTCCTCAGGCAGTGATATTAACAGCGATCGTCATTGGTTTTTCGATTCAAGCTTTAATGCTAGTTGGAGTACTGAAATTGGCACAAGATAACCCGACTTTGGAAAGCAACGAGATCGAGAAGAACAATATGCCATGAATACTCTGACAATTGCCTGGATTGCTTTATCACTGTTTATGGGGTTCGTCATTTATTTGCTCCCCAAAGTTGACCGATATCTTGCACTGAGTGTAGCTGGAGTTTCGCTGGCATATGCGTTGCAAGTATTTGTACAACAGTCGCCTTTGACGCTGCAATTGCTAGATAATTTCGGCGTTACATTAGTCGTCGATCAGTTGAGTGGCTACTTCATATTAACCAATGCATTAGTAACAGCGGCAGTCATTATCTACTGTTGGCATGATAAAACGGCTTTTTTTTATATGCAGACTATTATTCTGCATGGTAGTTTGAATGCCGTATTTATTTGTGCAGATTTCATGAGCCTTTATGTGGCATTAGAGGTGATTGGAATTGCTGCATTTCTTTTGATTGCCTATCCGCGAACGGAACGCTCAATCTGGGTTGCTTTACGTTATCTATTCGTCAGCAACACGGCAATGCTGTTTTATTTAGTAGGCGCAATCTTAGTTTACAAGGCAAATCACTCTTTTGCTTTTGCTGGTTTAAGTGAGGCACCAACTGAAGCAGTTGCCTTGATTGTTTTAGGATTATTAACAAAAGGAGGAGTCTTTATCTCAGGTTTGTGGCTGCCGTTGACTCATTCAGAATCAGAAACACCAGTATCGGCACTATTGTCAGGAATTGTCGTCAAAGCGGGAGTATTTCCTCTCTTACGTTGTGCGCTGCTTGTTGATGATGTATATGCGATCGCCCGAATTTTTGGAGTTGCCGCAGCATTGTTTGGTGTATTCTATGCAATTTTAGAAAAAGATACTAAGCGCACGCTGGCATTAAGTACACTTTCACAGTTGGGCTGGATTCTCGCTTCACCAGAAGCAGGAGGCTTGTATGCGCTGGCACATGGCACAGCAAAATCAACGCTATTTTTGATTGCGGGGAATTTGCCAAGTCGCAACTTCCAAGAACTACAACAACATCGAGCAATTAATCCTGTGTTGTGGATTGCTTTAACTATAGCTGGTCTTTCAATCTCAGGTTTTCCTTTATTTGTTGGTTTTGGCGCAAAGATATTAACACTGAGTTATTTGCCTAATGCTTATGCAACCGCCATGAACATTGGAGCCGTAGGAACAGCGATTGTGTATGCCAAATTCATCTTTCTCCCGCGTGGAGGGCAAGAAAAAATTCGCTTTGGTTTAGTGCTAGGGATAAGTTTGACGATTAGTGCTTTGCTCTTAGCAAACATTGCTTACTACCAAGCTTATACCATTGCAAATATTGCCAAAGTACTTGCCATTATTGCCATTGGCTGGATGGCGTATCTCTTAATTTTACGTCGCGCAGAGCTTAAACTACCGCGTATGCTTGAGCAATTTGAGCATCTCATTGGTGGTATGAGTCTGATGTTGATATTGCTGTTTTGGATGGTATTTGCATGACTGGATATCTCAATTTGATATTGCGACTCGTTATCTGGTTTCTCCTCACTGCTAACTTTAGTGCGGTTAATATCATCATTGGTGTGAGTGTGGCATTGCTTTTACCCCACAAACATAGATCTCGTACGGCATTAAAAGATTGGTTACGGGCATTAGGTGAGATTGTTGTAGCGATTCCACAGGCATATATTGAAGCTTTTGAAATCATCCTCCGTCCGCATACTCAAGAGGAAGTCACCATGGAACGAGTGCCACCGCAACGGACACCTGGACTCATCTTTCTTGATATATTCTTGATCACTTTTACCCCCAAAACAATTGTTTTGAAATATCACGAACACGGCTGGTACGAAGTCCACCGAGTGCGACGGAGGAAAGCATGAATTTGGTCATAATGGCAATGATTTTAGCGCTGCTGATACCAATTTACGAAGCTTGGAGAGATGATGAAGTCTGGCAACGGATGTTGGCATTTGCCAGTATTGCTACCAAAACATCAATTATGGCACTCGTGATTTCTGTTTTACGCGACGACTGGATGATCGGAATTGTCGCTGTGATTATCCTCAGTGTCGGAAATGCTGCATTAATGCTGCTGGCTCATGTGATTAAACGATTGAATGATGTCTCTAATTAGTAAAATATGCTTAACGTATTAAGTTATACCTGTATAGGTTTAGGAATAGTTTTTTGGTTTTGGGGAACCTCGCATTTACTTGGCGATCGCTCAATTTTATTTAAACTACATAGTCTTTCAGTTGCAGATACTCTGGGATCGATGAGTATCATCATCGGACTACTTATAAAAATACCTAGTGAATGGCCTTTGTTGATTCTCGCGATTATCTCTTTAGCAATTTGGAACACTGTGCTGGGATATGTCTTAGCCTACTGCTCTAGTAGTGGAGATAACTATGAACGAGAATGATATCTCTGTTTATGTTATTACAGCACTGCTGCCATTGACTGCATTTATGTTGATATTTCAGGTTAATCCCTACCATGCCTTAGTTATGCGTGGCATTTTGGGAGCAATAGCAGCATTAGTGTATGCGGTTTTGGGAGCTGCAGATGTGGCTTTAACTGAAGCATTGGTAGGTACAATGCTGGCAATTACACTTTATGCAGTTGCAGTACGTTCATCACTCGTAATGCGGCTTGGTATCCTTAAAGATTTGAGTACACAGGGCGAACGCCAATTTGAACAACTATTAGACGATTTACGCACCATCTTGGGCAAACGTCATATGCGACTTGAGGTATTTCCCTACACAGATATGCAGTCATTAGATCAAGCACTGATTGAGAAAGAAGTACACGCAGTATGCAGCCAGCGATCGCAACCACAGTCTGACTTTGAACAAGACTATGCAACCTGTGAAAATGACAAACTATCCTTTCATACTGCCGTCAGGGTGCAACGCCTCTACGAAATTATGCAAGCAGAACTTGCATCGCCAGGCAATATTCTTACCTATGTCAAGCCATCAGACTCAAAGGAGGAGCATTCATGAAATGGGTCTATATTGCGGCGGGAATTGCACTATTTATCAAAATGCTGCTGATACCCAATCCAGCACTCAATTTATCAGATAATTCAATTGTAGAATTGGTTGTTCGAGATAGTGGTGTACCCAATGCAGTGTCGGGTATTATCTTCCGAAATCGCTTGTATGACACAATTTTTGAGGTTGTAGTATTTACAATTTCCATCTTGGGCGCTTATTTTCTACTGGCTAATGAAAAGCCATCGACCAAAATTTATCAGTTTACCGATCAACCATCGATTGTGTTAGCACGTTTAGGTGCAACCATTGCTGCATTGGTCAGTATTGAACTTGCAATTCGGGGGCATTTAAGCCCTGGTGGTGGTTTTGCCGCTGGAGTAGCAGGTGGAACAGCGATCGGTTTAGTTGCGATTACCTCGCCATCAGAGTGGATGCAGGCACTCTACAAGCGCTGGCACTTCGCTACATGGGAAAAAGTTTCGATTTTGATTTTTATTGGGCTAGCAGTCATTACTTTGTCTGGTCTAGAATTACCACACGGAGAATTAGGCGCACTTGTGAGCGGAGGAGTTATTCCTATTCTCAACATTTTAGTTGCCGCGAAAGTTGCCTTAGGTTCGTGGGCTGTGATTTTGCTATTTATTCGTTATCGTGGGTTGTTGTAAAAAGGGGAAGATAGACCCAAAGTTTTAAATTTTGAATTTTGAGCTAACTCTATTCATCATCTATAACTCCACACAGCAGTAAATCTATTTCCTTAACAATTTACTTCTACAAGCTTAGAGAAATCTTGAACTGCATAACTGTCTTGAATTACCCGACACTTGAGGTAACTTAATGGAAATTATGTCTTAGTAACATGAGTGGTTTGATTATTACAAGTCTCAATCCAGGCTATCTGATGCTTTTTGAGTTCCATATTTAAGTTTGGTGGTAATTTTGCTTTGCCAGAAAGCGCTAGTAAGTAAATAAGGTCTAGGCAAAACTTTCCACGAAAGTAGCCACCATGAGAGTCAATTTGACCAATTCCTAGAAAATGACAGATAGAGGTTGCTATATAATTGAGTAAATTTGTGATGGAATTATTTGCTGTCAGTACACTTAAGCGCCGTCCCTGTAACTCTGAATTAGTAACTAACTTATCTTGATAATCAGTACAATCAACGACTGTAAGATACTGGTATACATCACTTGTAGAATAGAAAGGCTTCTCTGTCAGATTAATATTACGGGTGAATGCACGCACACCAAGAGCTTTATCGCCAACATTTATCATGCCATAAGAGCGGTTTTTAGTGAGTGTAAGATTCCCAAGTCGATAGCCACCAATCCGAGAAGCCGAGGGAAAAACGAAGTAGTTCGCCACAGTTGAAGCCAGACGTAGCACCATGTCTGCATCATTAGTAAACAGGTAAGCTTCCTTAAAGCGCGGCAAGCAACTTTTTAGAAAGTTGGAGTGACCTGTAGTAATTGCCCAAATGGGAATATCTGGCGATGCCAGAATCAGCGACTTCAAAGTAAAGAAATGTCCAATCTTGCTGAGTTCTACGATTTCCTCAGCAGTTAAAGGTCTTTTAGTATCTGTACCGCCAAAAGGACCATCAGTCGTCTTCCACCGCATAATTGCGGACGGATCAAAAATATCGGAGAGAATGCGAATCATCTGAGTTGTCACAAAGCAACCCATACTATGTGCAATAAAGCTGAGATTGACAACTCCAAAAAACTCAGGATCTGACTTTAAGTGTTCCGCTGCTTCAGGAGAATGAAGTGCCTTTTCCTGAAGAATCTCTTGTAATATCACATGTAACCAACGTACTAACTCAACGGCATCAAAAACACCATGATTGGCAGCGCGATCGCGATCTCGAAAATAGACAACTAGGCGTAGAGCAACTAAACACAACACTAAACCTCCTAAAATCAAACCTAATGAATACAGTAGAGTTGCTCTAAACAAAAATATTAAGGCGACTGCCCCAATAAGAAGTAGCTGTAGCATTAGTGGCATTGCTCGAAACCAATCAATCCATTGAGACTTAAGAACTGATTCTGATGGCCAAGAGAAGTTAATAAAAATTACAAAATTATCAAAATATTTGCCAGAAGTATCTACTTGAAACTTGCGTTCTAAAGGCTCGTAAGTATTCTTTTCAAAATTTTCAAGTGAAACGTTATATCCATGAATATCTAAAATAATACTGATTTTTTCGAGGATATTTTGTCCCGAGTTCTCCCATTTGGATTCAATAAACTTTTTTAGAGTTTCTTTAAGTTGAGCTAGAGCATTTAGAGAATAAGAATAATCTGAGAACAGATCTTCACGATATTGGCTCTCGGCATTATTAGGGACTGTACTACAAATTAAACAATGAGCAAATGTTGTACCATTTTGGTTGTAGCGCTTAATAATTAGCTGAGGATGTTCTGTTGGTTGATTCATATTGCTTGACTACTCTTCAAAGTACCTCTTCGAGTAGTAGAGTACATTGCACAATGACACTGAGGTATTTTTTACTGATTATCAAAGCGAACGGTGAGTGTTGCTAGCTATAGGTACACAATACTTAGCGTTAGCTTATTTGTTAATCTAGTTCAGTAATTATTATGCAGCTCTACGATAATACTTCTATATCTACGTCATAAATAGACTTAGAAATATATTGACTTGTTGTCTCACAGTAAATAAAATGCCAAATACTTCAATACAATTCTTGCTCTTTTTAGCAAATGAAAATGAAATTGTTGTCCTAATTAGATAAGAAAGCTTTTGGTGTAAAGTACAGTGAAACTTCTCAATCTAGTTAGTTTTATCTATTTCTTTCTCTATAGCTGAGTGACGTTTGATTACACTAGCTAATGCTATTAGTGTGCTTTTGCCGTTCAATATGGTGGGCTGCTCATGTGAATATTGCTCTAGCTACTAGTCAGTTTGACAGCAAATTTACCATCTTGTATTTTCCATCACGAGATAATCCGACATCTTCGGAATTGGAATACAAAACTTTACAGTACAGTTATATTGTTTGAGTACCGTTTAAAATTACTTTTGTCGTAGTCATCTTTCTTAAAAAGATGAGCATGTAAGGCAATTAAGCGATCGCAAATTAAAAATTAAGTGAATTATTTTAGGAGTAGTGAGTAAGCTAGCAGTAAATCACCGATGCCTCTTTTCACTACCTGATGGAATTGCACCATGTTTTAGTTATGCAATGCTCAGTAGCATCCCTGTCCTCATAAATATTGCAAATGTCTATATTGACACTAGTTTTAAGAATGGAGCTAAGCGGATTCGAACCGCTGACCCCCTCAATGCCATTGAGGTGCTCTACCAACTGAGCTATAACCCCTTGAGCGTTTTGTATTATGGCTGAATAATCGATAAGTTGTCAAGTTTTGCTTGCTGTGGTTGATTTGATGTGATTACACTGACGCACTCATGAGGTAGGTTATGCAGTTACCCATGAGAAAATAAACAACTAGCATTGCTGCGGCTGCAAGTGCCACTAGAGTGCCTGCTAGCATCAAAGAAAACTCTTTACGATAAAAGGCTTCTTCCATTAAGTGCAGTGACCAAGCCACCAGCGCTACATCAAATATGAGAATTGGTATCAGCATTCTTAAAAAGTTAATTCTTATTCATATATCTTAACAAGAAAATTTACAATGCGCTTGCAACGAAATATGAGTTAATTCTTAAGCTGTGACTCTGACTGGACACCCGCGATCGCGCAAGTAATCTTTAATTTCTCTAACACTTAATTGACCGTAATGTAACAGCGATGCCAATAAGGCGGCTTCGGCTTTACCTTCAGTGAGTGCAGTATGAATGTGTTCGCAGTTGCCTGCACCACCAGAAGCAATGACAGGAATTTCAACTGCCGAAGCGATCGCCCGCGTTAATTCCAAGTCATATCCAGCTTGCGTGCCATCAGCATCCATGCTCGTGACTAGTAATTCGCCTGCGCCTCTTTGTGCGACTTCTTTTGCCCAAGAAAGCGCATCAATGCCAGTGTTTTCGCGTCCACCCCGTACATAAACATCCCATCCAGGGTTAGCTGCGTCTTGCCTCCGTCGTGCGTCTATAGCAATGACTATACACTGATTACCAAAGCGATCGCTAGCACGGTCAATAAGTTCAGGTTGCCTTACAGCAGCAGAATTGATACTTACTTTATCTGCGCCGGCTCTTAACAAACTTTTAATTTGTTCTAAGGATTGAATACCACCGCCAACAGTGAGGGGAATAAACACCTGTTCTGCTGTGCGATACACCACATCAATAATGATGTCGCGGTCTTCATGAGTTGCTGTAATATCAAGAAACACGAGTTCGTCTGCTCCAGCAGCATTGTAAACTTTGGCAAGTTCAACAGGATCGCCCGCATCTTGTAAATTAACAAAGTTAATTCCTTTCACCACTCGCCCCGCGTTGACATCCAAACACGGCAGAATTCTTTTTGCTAACATTGCCTGCTCCTGAGTTAGTCGTGTAACGATCAAAGCACAATTAATTTGTGTATTTAAATTAAATTTTTAATCATGGCGATA
Source organism: Gloeocapsopsis sp. IPPAS B-1203 (assembly GCF_002749975.1). Taxonomy (NCBI): domain Bacteria; kingdom Bacillati; phylum Cyanobacteriota; class Cyanophyceae; order Chroococcidiopsidales; family Chroococcidiopsidaceae; genus Gloeocapsopsis; species Gloeocapsopsis sp. IPPAS B-1203. Next base: position 22,227 of record NZ_PEIG01000014.1, read on the forward strand.
ATTTCTTCTAAGCAATCTCACTCTGAACCCGAACGCCGTAACACGACAACTACTCGTCGTCCCACTCCCCAGCGTGAAGAACTTTTACAGCCGAAAGCGACAGTTGATGAGCGTAGTAAGCAAGAAGAAAGCATTCGCCCCCAAAAATTTGCTGATTACATTGGTCAAAAAGATTTAAAAGAAGTTCTTGATATTGCTATTAAAGCGGCAAAAGCTAGAAGTGAAATCCTCGATCACCTACTATTGTATGGTTCACCTGGATTGGGAAAAACCACAATGGCGCTGATTTTAGCCGCAGAAATGGGCGTTAATTGCAAAATCACGAGTGCGCCAGCCTTAGAACGTCCACGAGATATTGTGGGTCTTCTTGTGGGATTGCAGCCAGGAGATGTTTTATTTATCGATGAAATTCATCGTTTATCGCGCATGGCAGAAGAAATTTTGTATCCGGCGATGGAAGATTTTCGGGTTGACATTACAACGGGTAAAGGTTCAAGTGCCAAGTCTCGCAGCATACCCTTGCAAAAGTTTACTTTGGTAGGAGCAACAACACGCGCAGGTTCGCTATCATCACCGTTACGCGATCGCTTCGGATTAGTACAACGATTGCGGTTTTATCAGCCCGAAGAACTCAGTCAAATTGTTTTGCGTACAGCACAGTTACTTCAAACGGCGATCGCTGATGATGGGGCGCTAGAAATTGCGCGGCGATCGCGCGGAACACCAAGAATTGCCAATCGCTTGCTGAAAAGAGTACGCGACTACGCCGAAGTTAAATCTGCGGGAACTATCGACCAAAATGTTGCAGCCGAAGCATTAGAACTATTTCAAGTCGATCCTTGCGGCTTAGATTGGACAGATCGCCAAATGCTAAGTGTGATGATTGAACAGTTTAATGGCGGACCTGTCGGTATTGAAACAATGGCAGCAGCCACAGGCGAAGATACACAGACGATTGAGGAAGTGTATGAACCATACCTGATGCAAATAGGCTATCTCCAGCGAACACCTCGCGGTAGAGTTGCTAGTCCTGCAGCATATCAACACTTGGGTTTTACTCCGCCTAATGAGCAGCTTTCTTTACTACCATAAGCATGGAACTTGGTAATGGGTAATGGGTAATGGGTGCTTAAATTTAATAATCCATCACCGCTTATCATTATGCTGGAACTAATTCAGCTTTTTTGGGTTGGGTATCTTGCCTGATCAAGTTAAAGTTTGGTACCTTCGTCAGTCTTGTAGCGCACTATTTAATACAGATAAATCTAGATGATACGACTCATTGTTATTTTCTTAATACTTTTATTTGGGGTAACGGAACCGGCGTTAGCGCAATCCCAACCACAAATAACAGCAGAACAGTTTCAACAACTCGACAGTTTAGCCCAACAAGCTTTAGATGCTACCAACAGTGGCGATTTTGCCACTGCAGAAACCTACTGGACGCAAATTATTGACTTATTTCCTGATAACCCTGCTGCATGGAGTAATCGTGGAAATGCCAGAGTGAGTCAAAACAAACTTGATGAAGCACTAGCCGACTACGATAAATCTGTAGAATTAGCCCCGAATGCTCCCGATCCTTACTTAAATCGCGGTACAGCCTATGAGGGATTAGAACGATGGGATCTGGCGATCGCTGACTACAATCGCGTCCTCGAAATTGACCCCAATGATGCGATGGCGTATAACAATCGCGGTAATGCTGAGGCTGGTTTAGGACAATGGGAAAATGCCATTGCCGATTATCGTAAATCAACAGAGATTGCCTCTAATTTTGCTTTTGCTCGTGCCAACTATGCTTTAGCGTTGTATCAAGTCGGCAAAAAAGACGAAGCAATTCGTAATATGCGCAATATTGTCCGTAAATATCCTAACTTTGCTGATATGCGGGCTGCCCTAACTGCAGCATATTGGGAACAAGGAAAACAAGGCGAAGCTGAGAGTAACTGGGTATCAGCAGTTGGACTCGATCAACGTTATCAAGATATCAACTGGGTCGCAAATATACGTCGTTGGCCTCCTGTCATGGTAGCAGCATTAGAGAAGTTTCAGAAATTAAAATCTTAGCAAGCTAATTTGGTAATAGGTAATGGCGAATGGGTAATAGGTGTTTTTTCAATGTCTAATTAACAATTACCAATGACCAAGTACCAATTACCAGTCAAGATGAAGTATTAAATTGATATGACGCACTTCGGTATTCTTTGCCCTAGTTCTCCTGGACATCTCAATCCAATGATGGCATTGGGTAAGGAATTAGTACGACGCGGACATCGTGTTACCTTAATTCAAGTTCCGGAACTAGAGTCTCAAGCATTAGCAGCAGGGTTAGAGTTTCAAGCAATTGGTGCCAAAGAGTTTCCACCTGGGATACTTGCCGAAAAATTTGCTCGTCTTGGTCAACTCAGTGGTTTGAAGGCGATCGCATTTACACTCGATTTAATCAAACAGGGTGGCACAATTATCCTGCGTGATGCTCCAAAAATGATTACATCAATTGGCATCGAAGCATTATTAGTTGATCAAGTTTCTCCAGAAAGTGCAACTGTAGCAAAGCACTTGAACATTCCTTTCATCACAATCTGTAATGCATTAATTCTCAATCAAGAACCTGGGATTCCTCCTTTTGTAACACCTTGGCAGCGTAACACAGCTTGGTGGGCATTACTTCGGAATGGCGTAACTTATGCAGTTTTAGAACGTGTCGCCCAACCTGTTCGCCAAGTCTTAGATGATTACCACCGCAAGTGGAATTTACCACTTTATAAAAAAGTTGCAGACTCGTTATCCAACTTGGCACAAATTAGCCAGCAACCTGCAGAATTTGAGTTTCCTCGAACGCAGTTACCAGAGTGTTTTCACTTTGCAGGACCTTTTGTTGATCCTGCTGGGCGTAAACCAGTAGCTTTTCCTTATGAAAAATTAACTGGACAACCACTCATTTATGCTTCAATGGGAACACTACAAAATCAGCAGCAGAAAATTTTTCAGGCGATCGCCTCTGCGTGTACAAATTTCAACGTTCAATTGGTAATTTCTCTCGGTGGTGGTAGCACTCCTGAAAGCTTACTTGAACTACTAGGCAAACCGCTTGTCGTTCAATATGCACCACAACTCGAACTTTTGCAAAAAGCGACACTAACAATTACTCATGCCGGATTAAATACTGCGTTGGAATCATTGAGTAATGGTGTACCAATGGTAGCAATACCCATTACAAACGATCAACCTGGTGTAGCAGCAAGAATTGCTTGGACAGGAACGGGAGAGTTTGTGTCGTTATCTCGTTTGAGTGTTCCTAGGCTGCAAAAGGCGATTCAACAGATCTTGACAAATGAAAATTACAAACAAAATGCACTTAAACTACAGCAAGCAATCCATCGTGCAGGAGGAGTGCGTCGTGCAGCAGATATCATTGAACAAGCTGTTCTCACCAAACAACCTGTACTGAATCATACAAGTTTTTGAATTTCAGTAGGAGTTAATTCTTGTACATTATCAAAAATAACTTTTGCGCCTGCGATTTTTAGTGTTTCAGTGTAGGCATTACGTCTTTGCAATGATTCTTGAACGTGCGGTGGTAAAATACCAACACCAATCCACATCCGACTCGGATCAAGCGATCGCGCTTTTTCTACTGTGTACATATCGGCAACTGTATCTCCTACATACACTACAGGAGTAAAATTGTCAAGAGCGTCACTTGTTAATTGTTGTACTGTTGCAATTAGTCCTGTCGGATCGGGTTTACTCGGTGCATCTTCCATCGCAACTAACACAGGAGATTGCAAACCTAAGCGTTTTTCCAACACATAATTTGCCGAACCTCGCGTCGCACCACTAAAAAATCCCCAAGCGATACCAGCCTTACTCAGTTCGTTTAAATAACTACTTTGTAATAGCAATGGTTCATTACAAATATACCCTGTCCAGTTTTCGGGGTCTGAGCCGCGATATCGAGATTGAAAGAATGCGACAATTGTTGAATAGTCTAGCGTTATCGAATGACGCTGTTGCCCTTGTTCCTCAAAGTAGCGATAAATTAACTCTTGTGACGCTTCCCAATCGTTATTCCAAATGCCTTCAGATTTGAGCACGTCAATGTCAGCTAAAGATGGACGATAAGCATTTTGTGTGAAGTGTTCTACTGTGTCTGCGATCGCCCGTCGATAGGAACCACCAACATCGCGTACTACGCCATCAATATCAAAAACAACGATTGCTGAAACAAGTTGAGATTGTTGTGTCATCTTTATCTCGTTAAGGGATTATTCCCTTGTGAGTCTCACCATTTTACCCCATTTATTCATCCACCAGTCGTACAAAATTCAGACCTCTGACCCCTGACCTCCGACCCCTTTAAATTCATTTCAGCAGATGTTATGGCATTGCGTTAATATAAATGGTTGCACAGTTAGTAATTTTGCCTGGTACTGCCTCGGAGGTTTGATTGTCAAAGTTTATTTTAAAAGTTCTCTGGCTAGACGAAAATGTGGCGCTTGCTGTCGATCAAGTAGTTGGTAAAGGGACAAGCCCTTTAACTCGTTACTTTTTCTGGCCTCGTAATGATGCTTGGGAAGAGTTAAAAAACGAATTAGAATCAAAAAACTGGATTACAGATCAAGAGCGTGTCGAGTTGCTCAACAAAGCAACCGAAGTCATCAACTACTGGCAAGAGGAAGGCAGAAATCGCCCAGTTGCTGAAGCGCAGGCAAAATTTCCGGAAGTTGCTTTTACCGGAAGCGCCTAGCATTATCCATGTAACTTGGCTTTCGCTGACAAATTGCTATCAAAAGTATAAACCACCCCTGTATCAATCGCATCAAGGGTGGTTTTTCGATAGCTAATTTGTAAGTATTTTAAGCAACAACAAAGATATCAGCATTCGTCAGTCCGAGATTAGACGAGAGTGTTGCAATTTGGGTTTGACTGCTTCCGCCTCTACCATCCGCATCAAAGAAAAAACCGCCAGTGTTTCGGTTGTAGATAAAGCGATCGCTACTATCACCTGCTGACGAACCAATGATAAATTGAGCTGTAGAAATTACCCTACCTGCAACGAGTCCACCACCAAAACCTGCTCTGGAAACTTGGATAGTATCGTCAATTACTGAGAAATCTGTAATTCGGTCAATACCTTGCGATCTCGACTGAAAGTAAAAAACATCTTTACCAGAACCACCCGTCAACACATCTGCACCAACATCACCCACTAGAGTATCGTTTCCTGTACCACTAATCAAAGTGTCATTGCCAAGCTTGCCATAAAGAATATCATTTCCACCGCCACCATCAAGGGTATTGCTTGCGGAGTTGCCTGTCATCGTATTATTTGTTGAAGTGCCGTAAGCATTAACTGCACCAGAAAACATCACTATGTTTTCTACATTTGCATCCATTACGAAGGAGGTAGCTGTGGAGTGATAAGTATCTGTACCTTCCCCTACATTTTCCATAGCAAAATCTGATGCATTATCAACAATGTAGATATCATTTCCCAATCCTCCAATAAGGGTATCAGCACCACCGCCGCCATCAAGTGTGTTATTTGCGGAGTTGCCCGTGATCTGATTCGCAATACTTGTTCCAGTCGCGTTAATAGCACCCGAAAGCATGACGAGGTTCTCGACGTTTGGATTCATCTGGAACGAACTTGCACTCGAACGATAAGTGTCTGTTCCCTCTCCAGGGTTTTCAATAGCAGAATCTGAAGCATGATCAACAAGATAAACGTCATCACCTTGTCCGCCATTCATTGTATCAATACCACCACCGCCGTCGAGCGTGTCATTGCCTAGTCCACCAGAAATGTTGTCATTGCCATTTCTGCTCTCAATTAGGTTGCTGGCTGAGTTACCCGTAAGCGTATCATTTCCGGAGCCACCCACCGCATTTTCAATTGTTACATTGTAAGCGATCGCGAGCGTCCGACTTTCAGCCGCTTGCCCATTCCAATAAGTAGGACCCAGTTCGCTCCATGTACCAGCATTCAGGTTAATATTGGCATTAGAAAACTGGTTAGACCAGTCAATTGTGTCTATACCACCGGCATCCCAGATCGCCTCAAAAATTTGTTGTCCTGGTGTCCACGAGTAAACTGTATTACCGCTGCGCGTACTCATATTTGTACCGTAGAGATACTGAATGGTAGCGATGTCATTCAACATCGGTGAGGTGGAATAAAAATTCTGTGTGTAACCAGTAAGAGGTGCATTGATGTAAGATCGGTAGCTCATAACTGAATAAGCAGTCGTATCTATGTTGCTATTGGCAATGCCACCAGTACCAGAATCATGCGGATGCTTTAGCCCCAACGCATGACCAATTTCATGCATAAATGTTGCATATCCGTACGTCCCTTCAGTTTCGGTGTTGTAGACGCTGTTATTGCTAAACCAAACATCTCCAGCAGTGGGTGAGGCTGCGGGAGTATAAGCCTCAGCTGTAGTCGCACCACTAGCCAGTTGAGATGATCTAGCAAAGCGCAGATCGCCAGCAACTGTTGCAGAGTCGATTACTTCAGTGAATTGAAGATTAGCCATTTCGCTCCAGGCAGCCAGAGCTTTTCTAGTCGCATTTTTTTGAGTAGCTGTAAATGGTGTAAAGCCGTTCCAGGGTTGAGCACCAGGTTGAGGATAAACACTAAAAGCATAATATGAAATGCCAAATTCACCGAAACTATAAGTCAAATTAGCACCCGTTCCAGTAGCACCTCCCCATTTTTGTCCGCTGATTAGACTATCAATGTTGTTTAAACCAGAAAAGCTTACTATAGACACAACACCGTTTGAAGTCGGAGTTGCTGCTGCAGGTATGCCAGCAGAAGAGACTGTACTATCTAAAACTATGCTGTCAGAAGACCCAGTAGAATTCAAAGGTGTGCCTAAAGCAGAAGTTGAATCATCAAAGCCATAGCTTAACTGCTTAGTTAGTGTTGACCGATTCAAATTACATAATGTACAGCCGCAAGTAGGATTGGTATTGTTTAGATTTGTCGTCAACTGCTCAGTTTCAGTGCTTTGACTATTGACTAAAGCAAGCGCTGAGTTATTTTCTATTCTTAAAAGTTGGATTTGCTCTTTAGTTAGAATCGCACCTTGCATTAGTACAGAGAAAATTGCCCCTTCATCACCAAACACCTCAGTGTCATTATTAACCCGTGAACTAATATATTGCCCAATTTTTTCTAGTAAAACACCTGTAATGACTGTGGGATTATCAATATTTTGACTTAGGTAATCTCGTGATACATCAATTGTATTGTTTGTGCTATTAAAAGTACCGTGTGGCTCATTAATTTCAGATGTTGGACGAATTTCTATTTTTGGTAGCTTGCTAAAATCTCCCTTTACCCAGTCTTGAGCCAACAGCTTTGCTGCTTGTAGCTCCAAACTATTTCCAAAGCTAACAGTTAACTTATCTAGAAAGTCTTCAGTATTGGCAAATGCTGTCAAAATCCTAAGAGATTTTTCAAGTGCTTGTTGGAGTGTTTCATCTATATTGAGTTGCATCAAAATGAATTCCTTTGTTATATGTAGTGAGAAACTGAAAATAGCGGATAAATAGTTAAAAATACCAAGACGCAGCTATTTTTTATCTGAGCAGAGATGAAAATAGTATTTTTAGCTAAGCCAGTAAGCGTAAACTTAACTTTCTAGAAAGAATCAAACATGAAAATAAAGCTATTAGCAATATTAAAAAGTTAGATAAAGTTAGTATTTACAGTTAATTAATTTTTAAAAATATAACAATATATAGATTTATTCAAGCTCTTATCTATGCATATTAAGAGCGAATTACATCATTTCAAATTAATGTTTTATGTTTAAAAACATTAATATATTCAGAATGATTTGTAACACTTGTCCTTAAAAGTGCTTAAATATTTAGATTGATGTATTATAAAATACATTTAAACATCTGGTGATGTCTCAGATTAGAAGGCTTTACAAGCGCTGGATAGTCAGCCTCAACTCATTTAATTCAAAGCATAGCTTTTCCCAAAGCTATAAAAATTGCCCTATTCAACAGTAAATTTATCTAAACTAAACTTTCTAAAGTTTGTTAAAAAAAATGCCGCAATGAAAGATTTTTAAGTATAAATACATAAATAGTGTCAAATGCATATAGTTCGCCTCATGCACCTATCAGTAGGTAGAAGAGGAGAATTGCAATTTAAGAAGAAACTCAGGGAGCGATCGCCAATGGATGCAGAGGAAGCATTACGCTTGATAGACAAACTTTTGCCACAGCAACGACTAGTTGATGTACAAGAACTCGTGTTTCGCCTGACATGGCAAGGATTAACTTACACAGAGATTGCCGAACAAACCAATTATGAAGCTGATTACATCAAGTTTGTTGGTTTTCAATTGTGGCAAATGCTTTCAAAAGCACTAGGAGAAAAAGTAAGCAAAAGTAATTTCAAGTCTGTTTTAAGAAGAAAAGTAGCAGAATTCAAAACAAGCGACTTGATCGGCGAACAAGCAAAATTAGCAACTAGGACAATTAATCATCCACAAGCGATCGCATCCTCACACTGCGACTGGAAAGAAGTAATCGATGTTTCAGTATTTTACGGACGTGCCTTAGAGCTTGCCAAGCTTCAACAATGGGTTACAAAAGACTACTGTCGCTTAATCGCATTTGTAGGTGTAGGAGGTATCGGGAAAACGGCTTTAGCAGTGAAATTAGCACAACGAGTGCAAAGTCAGTTTGAGTTTGTCATTTGGTGTAGTCTTAGAGATGCGCCACCTTTGTCAGAACTATTGACAACACTCATTAAATTCACTTCGCAACAGCATGAGATTTTACCTGCAGTAGGCAACATACCCGAACTCATCGAATATTTGCAGGCTTTTCGTTGTTTACTCATTCTCGATAACTTTGAAGCAATCCTCAGCAGCAATCAATGCACTAGTCGCTATCGCCCAGGCTACGAGGAATATGGAGAACTGCTACTCCAAGTCGGCAAAGTACCACATCAAAGTTGTTTATTACTCACTAGTCGAGAAAAACCTATAGAAATCGCAGCTTTAGAAGACAAATGTCTTCCTGTAAGAACACTGCAGGTTTCTGGAGTAAGAATAGGTACAGGACAGGAGATTTTAGTGACAAAAGGACTTCCAAGTTCTGTGGATGAAACTGAACAACTCATTGAATGCTACCAAGGGAATCCACTAGCTTTAAAAATTGCGGCAACTTTAATTTTAGATTTATTTGATGGTAAGATTGCAGACCTCTTACAGCAAAGAACCATTGCTCTTAATAGCATTTGCAATTTATTAGCTCACCAAATTCAACGGCTGTCGCCCTTAGAAGAACAAGTTATGTACTGGCTTGCACTCAACCGCGAACCAGTTTTAGCCGCACACTTACAAGCAGATGGTGTCTTGGCAATATCGCGATCGCACGTTATCGATACGTTAGAGTCATTGAGTTGGCGATCGCTGATTGAAAAAAGTCCTGCTGGATTTATCCAACATTCTATTGTTATGGAATTCACAATCGAGCAATTCATTAAACAGGTGTGTGTGGAGATTGCCACAGGCAAAATTTACTTGTTGAACCGCTACCCTTTGCTCAAAGCTACTGCTCAAGATTACGTCAAAAAAAGCCAAGTTCGGATGATTTTAGAGCCGATTTTAAGTCACTTGCACTCGCACTTTCAATCTCCAGCCGAAATAGAGCAGCAACTTCAGGAGATTCTGACAACACTACAAACACATTGTGCTGAATCTCCAGGATACGGTAGCGTTAATATCATGAATCTATTACGTCAGTTGCAAGTTGCTTTTAGTGGCGATTGTGTTGCTACTCTAGATCTCACACTGAACCTATAACACCCTCCCAGCAGGTGTAATCGCAATTACTTATCACATCCTTCAGGACAGCTAATCACACTTTCACTTGCTGAGTTCTTCACATTTTGTTACAAAGGTAGGAAGACGTTCCGTAAAGCTTAAAACGCAATGTTATTTGGCGGACTTAGTGGTTTAACCAATCCTACTGGCACTGACTGGGGAGAGCGAATGCTCAATACAGTTGCCAGTCAAACGATTCGCCATTTATTTACGCGAAGCGAGTCGGTAGAAGTCTCTGTCCGCTGCTATCCCTCCAGTAAATTACTTCAAGGTAGTATCGACAGCTTCAAAATGAGCGGTCAAGGCTTAGTGATTCGTAAAGACTTTTATGTCGATGAGATGTCGTTTGAAACCGATGCGGTTGCTATTGACTTTAGCTCAGTTCTAGGCGGCAAACTAACGCTTAAACAATCCACGCAAGCTGTTGCTCAAGTTACCTTGACTGAAGACGGTATCAATAACGCTTTCAACGCTGAACTAGTCAAAAAACGCCTTCAAAATATTGCATTACCAGGCTTAGCCGATATTTCTGGTGGTGAGTCAATTTCTTTTAGCGATGTTCGAGTTCAACTATTACCAGAAAATCAAGTCAAAATTTCAGCAAAAGCCGACATCAGTAACGGCGAATTAGTACCAATTAGCCTAAAAGCAACTTTAGGAGTAGAACGACGCCGACGTGTCACTTTTCAAAATCCTCAGTTTGAAGCAGAAGACGTTCCAGAAGAGCAACGCGAGCTTTCGCAAACTTTAACTAATGCCTTAGCCGAAATCTTAAATAACATGGTTGATTTGGATCGCTTTGACTTAGATGGCGTCATGATGCGGATCAACCGTCTAGAAACTCAAGGTCAAAAACTTATCTTCAGCGGCTACGCTCAAATTGACCGCATTCCTGGTAATGCTTAGTTATAAAGAGGAGTAGGAGGGTAAGAGGGAGAAATAGCAATTAAATCTCTCAATCCCTACAATGCTCCCACACTCTCACTTTCCTACTCTCCCACTAGTCACTAAATACTCTTTCCCTCGCTCCTATTCCCTCTTCTACCGTCCTACACCAACGTAATAGAATCCAGCTTGCTGTAGCTTCTCGCGGTCGAGGAAGTTACGACCATCGATCATAACAGGATTGTTCATCAAGCTTGCCATCTTTTCGTAATCAAGGTTTTGGAACTGTTTCCAGTCGGTCACTAAAACCAAAGCATCACAACCATCTGCAAGGCGCTCAGGATCGGTTTCAACCATTACGCCAGAAAGACCGTGGCGCATCCCGCTTTGAGAAACAATCGGGTCGTAGGCTTTGACTTTTGTTCCCAAACGATTGAGGTGCTCAATTAAGTTAAGCGCAGGAGCATCACGCATATCATCAGTATCAGGTTTGAAGGTTAAGCCGAGTAAGCCAACTGTCTTACCCTTCAGGATTTTGAGAACCTGTTGCAGTTTTTCAACTCCAATTAGGCGTTGACGCTGATTTACACTTACAGCAGCTTTGAGGAGGTGGGCTTCATAGCCATAGTCATCTGCAGTATGAATTAATGCTGAGACATCTTTAGGGAAGCAGGAACCACCCCAGCCAATCCCAGCTTGTAAGAATTTGTTACCAATCCGCGAGTCAAGCCCAATACCTCTAGCAACTTGAGTAACATCCGCACCTACGCGATCGCAAATATTTGCAACTTCATTGATAAAACTGATCTTGGTTGCCAAAAACGCATTAGCTGCGTACTTAATCATCTCCGCCGAACTAAGATCTGTGACTACAATGGGAACTGCTGGTAAAGCCTTATCTTCAGCAAACTGACGTTCCACAATTGGAGTATACAGTTCCTCCATCATCGCGATCGCTTTAGGGTTATTGCTACCTATGACAATGCGATCGGGGTTGAATGTATCGTAAACTGCCGATCCTTCCCGCAAAAACTCTGGGTTGCTGACAATATCAAACTCAGCGATTTGTGTTAAAGGCAAGTCTTCTTTAACGCTACCAGCGGTAACAGGAACTTTTTCGCTTTGACGTTCGGCAATCCCATCGAGTACGAGCATGCGTACCCAGTCGCCCGAACCAATTGGTACTGTAGATTTGTTAACAATGACTTTGTAGCCACCATTGAGATGCGTACCGATCCCGCGAGCGACAGCTTCTACATAGCGAGTGTCACTTTCCCCTGTTGGTAAGGGAGGTGTTCCTACTGCAATAAATAAAATTTCTCCATGATTCACACCTGCACCTAAATCAGTCGTGAACTCAATTTTGCCTGAGGCGATCGCCGCCTGCATAATCTCTGACAGTCCTGGTTCAAAAATCGGTGACTGTCCGGCTTTCATCAACTTAACTTTTTCCTCGTTGTTATCGACGCAAATGACATGATGCCCAACATGAGCCAAGCAAGCACCAGTCACTAAACCAACGTATCCAGTACCAATTACGCAAACACGCATATTTTGTCAATCCTCGATTTTATTGTTTTATGGTGGTTAGTAGTTAGTAGAGTATGTGGGATTTAGAGGTTTACAAGATTGTGGATCGACAGGTTTTAACATGACAATTCCCCGATCCCTGACCTCTGACTCACATTCCCTACTTTGCTATTTTGCTAGCTTCAACAGGATGCTCACTTTGAATGCGAGTCCGAAAATCTTCTATTGTGAGCTTGAGACCTTCTTGTAAAGGTACTGTAGGTTCCCAACCCAACCAAGTTTTAGCTCGGGTAATATCTGGACGGCGACGGCGAGGATCGTCTGAAGGTAAAGGCTCAAACTTGATCTCTGCATCTGGATTGATCAACTGCTGTACGGCAGTGGCTAGCTCTAAAATCGTATATTCGTCCGGATTTCCTAAATTAACAGGACCGATATGATCGTCATTCATTAGTCGCATCAGCCCTTCTACCAGATCGGAAACGTAGCAGAAACTACGAGTTTGAGAACCATCTCCATAGACAGTTAAGGGATTTCCACGCAGGGCTTGCACAACAAAATTACTGACAACTCGACCATCATTTTCTAACATTCGTGGACCATAGGTATTAAAAATCCGAGCAACACGAATATCAACATCATTTTGGCGATGATAATCAAATGAGAGCGTTTCAGCGATTCGCTTACCTTCGTCGTAGCAAGACCGAATTCCAATTGGATTGACATTTCCACGGTAATCTTCTGTTTGGGGATGAACTTCAGGATCGCCGTAGATTTCTGATGTTGAAGCTAACAAAAAGCGAGCCTTGACCCGCTTCGCTAATCCCAGCATATTCAACGTACCCATGACGCTGGTTTTAACTGTTTTAACTGGGTTGTACTGATAATGAACTGGAGAGGCAGGACAAGCGAGGTGATAGATTTGGTCTACTTCCAGCCGAATAGGTTCGGTGATGTCATGACGAACTAATTCAAAATAAGGGTGATCCAGCCATTTGAGGATGTTCCGCTTGTGACCAGTGTAGAAGTTATCTAGACAGATAACCTCATGTCCTTCTACCATCAATCGATCAATAAGATGGGAACCAACAAAACCAGCACCACCTGTAACCAAGATTCTCATAGTTTGTCAACAAATTAAATTAGGTATATTTAACCAGCGATCGCACTTTTGTATAAGGTAGCTTGCCTTAAGGCAGCGGTAAAGAGGCAATACTAAAATCAAGTCATTACCTCCCCTTGTACCTCAGGCACGATTTAGGCTGTATTCTGAGCGCAAATGATAATTTTTCTCTAGCTTCAATCAACTTTAGAAACAAACTGAGTATTAATTTAACGAGATTCAATAGCAAGCTATCAAATTTGGAAATATTAACTCAGCATAATAGCGTACAATTCACAAAATCTTTAATAAATTCTTATAGATTCTGTCGCAGTCTGTTATTTCTCCAATTTTGTGCGGTTTGAGCGCTGCAGGAATTGCTCTCTAATTACAGCAGCGTTACTTTTTTGTGGTTCTCCTAGCAAGACAATCGACCCTGAAAGTTGCGCGACTAACTGAGACGTCAAATCACTCACCGCTAATCCGCCAGCACTTGTACGACGCTGAATCGAGCGCAGCACGACTAAATCGTATGCTTTAGCTGCAGTAATAATTGCTTGTGCGACATTTTCGTGGGGGACGACTTCAACAACTGGAGCTTGAGGTAAAGCCAGTTTGGACACTAGAAGCTCAATATTTGATTTGTTCCAGGCAATGCTACTCGGTTTAATGCGGCGATCGCAGACGTTCAATAAAGTAACCTGTGCCCCAATGGCTGTAGCGAGCAGTAAAGCAAAACGCAACGGACGCAAGGCTTCTGGCGTAAAGTTTTGCACAGGTACAAGAATGCGTCGAATTTTTGTGGGAGATTCAAGCAGGCGGGTGACAGCGACTGGACAATGTGATGCCCACAAGACACTATCAATCACATTACCAAACAAGCGAGCGCGAAAGCCAGTACGTTTCCCCCAGCCCATAACAATTAAATTAGCATCTTGTTCGCGGCTAGCACGCGTGATGCCAAGGGCGATCGCATCATCAATGCGTAGGACTGATTCGGCAGTGACACCTAAGTCGTGGCTGAGTGCAGTAGCTTTATCTAACAGTGCATCAGCTTTGACGATAGCACTTTCCAACTGTGGTGCATCCATGTGTGCTGGTCCAGTAGCGATCGCAAGTGGTACAAGCCGTCCTTGTGCTTGACGTGCGATTAATGCTGCCATTTCAATCAAATATTGCTCTGTATCAGGATTGTAGACCGGAACGACCACAGTCAAAGGCTGTTCAGTATTTGTAGCGTCCAAATCAAGTGGCTTTGCATCTGAAGTCACACTCACAGTAGATGTCATCAACCCAACTGCTACTCGACTCGTTAGCAATGGTCCCAAAGTTGCTGTTACAAGCATCAAAACAATAACGCTATTCAACATACCTTCATTGAGTAGTCCGGCGCGGTATCCTACTAATGTTGCAGCTAAGGTTGCTCCCACTTGCGGTATTGACAAAGACCACATTGTTAGTGCTTCTAGCCAGTTGTATCGATAAATCAGCTTTGCCAAAAAAGCAGCAATAAATTTGCTACCAATCAAACCAATAACAATCGCCAGCGTCAGCCAAATATTACTAATGCTGGCAACAAAAGCTGGAATATTAATCAGCAACCCTAAATCAACAAAAAAGATCGGAATAAAAAGTACACTGCCAACAAATACAACCTTTTCTTTAACAGGTCCTTCCCCAACAACGTCATTGACTGCTAATCCTGCCAAAAATGCGCCGACAATTTTTTCTACCCCAATCAACTGTGCGCCTACAGCAGCTAGAAATACTGCCAGTAGAACAAAGAGAAATTGCTTTCCCTCCTCATCACCTGAACGTCGGAAAAACTCTTTTCCTGCCCAATCAAAGCCAATTAAAACCGCAGCTGAATAAAGAAACAATGAGCCTAGTAACGTAATCAAGCTCAGAGCAGTAAATTCTCCTGCATGAATTGCTACACAAATGGCTAATACTAACAGTGCGCCAATATCTGTAAAAATTGTGGCACCAATAGTAACCGTAACAGCTTCATTATTAATAACTCCCAAACGACTAATAATTGGATATGCCAATAGCGTATGTGAAGCAAACAGCGAACCAATTAAAATTGATGCATTCCAGCCGAAGCCAAAAATCCGCCCGACAAGTGTTCCGACAATAAGCGGTACTAAGAATGTAAAAGTCCCAAACCCCAAAGATTTATTACGTGTTTGCCGGAACTGTTCCATGTCGACTTCCAGTCCAGCAACAAACATGAGATAGACTAAACCAATATTGGATAGTAACCTGATTGTTGGCTGTTCAGTCTGGAATAAATTTAAAACATTAGGTCCTAGTAAAACGCCAGCTAGTAGCAAACCAACTAAACCTGGTAGCCGCAACCGTTCAAATACAATTGGTACAACAAGAATGACTATCAGTAAAATCACAAAAGGAACGATTGGTTCGTTTGCGAAAACTTCCGAAGCCGGTTCCACTGCAAGGACGTGAAGGAATGACATAGACAGCACTGAGGAGAAAAGCTAGAGGGATTTATGTAGCCAGCTTGTCAGCATTTACAAGAGCAAGAAAAACAACAAAGGCAACGAAAACTTGATAAATTTCCCTACTTCAAGTTGTTAGACTGCTTCCTGAGATTGTATGTTGAATTGACCAAAAAGTCAGAGATTGGGGATTGGAGTTGAGGAGACTTAAGATGCCTCCGACTAAAATCGGGGCTATTCAAGCAAAGTGTGCACCTTTGTACCTAGAGCAAGCTTTTAACAGTAAGTCAACAAAGAGACAAGGGTTGTGGGGCAGCATCATGCGCGACTGCATTCTTGATTTCCCTGATCCCTGACCCCTTCTATGGATGAATTTGGCTAAGAACAACTTTTAAGCGGTCGTAGTCATCTTTTAATAACACACTTAAAGTTCTCCCTGCTTTAACTAGCCATTCTCGGTCAGCTTTGCGTAATTGATATACTTCGCGAATTGCAGCAGCTGTCAGTGCTTCTACAGGCGCGCCATTAACTTGAAGCAAAGTCCTCAAAAAATCGAGTTGTTCCGAGAAAGCAACAATGGTCTCAGGGTCACAGTGATAAACAGCTTGGTGAATTTGTGGTGGTCGGGGTGGTAAATACTGATAAAATCGCTGTGGAGATCTTGCCTCAGGCGGTCGCTCAAAGCCCACGATCGCAGCTCTGAATTCAGTTTTGAGCATCGCGAAGATTTGTGGTTGTTGTTCGCGCAAGTCTTGTAAAGATAAACCTAATGCTCTTGCCCGATGGATCGAATCAATTGGCATCGTCGTTGCGTAGTAAACTACCGCATAAACTTGATTACCAGATTCTTCATCGACAGATTTTACCCAACTGCCGAACGCAGGCATAACAGGAAAGCTTAAATCGTCTGGTTCTAGACACTGAGCCCAGAATTCAGTTGTTGAGGTTTCTATGACTTCAGCGATGTAGTTTGGAGCGCGATCGCCTGTGGCAAATTGTGGTAAGGGAAGACGCATATGAGGGGTCGGAGGTCAAAATAGTAATTAGCTTTTAGCTAAACCCTACAACTGACAGTGGGGGTGTTAAATGTAGAAATACTATGGATTTTTTCTATAACTCAAGCTAGGGCTTGCAACTCCTGACAATTAGCTAATTGCTAAGAGCTAACAGCTAATTGCTTTTGGGTTATTTGGCTTTTTTGCGTCCAGTCTCTACTGGTTCTAGTTCTGAGAGGTTGAAAGTAATCAGCTTGTCCCAGTTGCCTCCTTCAAATAGCACAGCGGCTTTACCATCACTCACACGCTGTACTAATCCTTGAAAACGGTAGTAAGTATCGTTGGGATTTGTCACGCACACAGCTGTTCCAGGCAGGATCATCATATCTCTCTCTATAGTTTTGCTTTTAATAGCTTACTAAAAACGGTTGTTTCAAGATATCTATTGTCTATATTCGTTTTGGCACAGGCTCAAATCACTCTAAAATTATTATGCTACAGTTTCAGCCTCTAGGCTTTGGTCAAGGAGTTATACAAACATCATTAGGCTTAATCGTCTACTATGCCCCTGTCGATCCGATGTGGGCTGCTGCTACCTTCAAGCCAGATGAAAATGTACCATCTTTAGTTTTTCTACATAACTTTGGTGGCGGGGCTTCTGCTTATGAATGGTCTAAAGTCTACCCTGCTTTTGCAAATGACTATCAAGTTTTAGCACCAGATTTAATCGGTTGGGGTCAATCAACGCATCCTGCGCGAGATTACCAAATTGATGACTATCTCACAACTATTGCCGAGTTCATCCAAAAAACTTGTCGTCAAGGTGCGATCGCTGTTGCTTCTTCTTTAACTGCTGCATTGGTGATTCGTCTCGCTGTTCAACAGCCTGATTTATTTCAGTCGCTGTTTCTTGTTTGTCCTTCTGGATTTGACGACTTTGGGCAGGGCGCGGGACGTCGCTTACCCTTACAACTTATTGGAACACCGCTATTAAACGACTTGATTTACGCTGTAGGCGCACAAAATGAACTTGCAGTCCGTAACTTTCTACAGCAATTTCTCTTTGCTCAACCAAACCGAGTTACAGAGGAAATGGTAGCTGCCTACTTAGCCTCAGCACAACAACCTAATGCCAAATACGCAGCACTGGCGTTCTTGCAAGGAGAGCTTTATTTTGACTTGTCGTTATATATTCAACAGCTAACTGTACCTACAGTCATCCTTTGGGGAGAAGCGGCACAATTTACACCGCTTGCTTTGGGAAGACGGCTAGCTCAGTTGAACCCACAAACGATTCAGCAGTTTCAAGCGATCGCATCCACAGGTGTATTACCTCATCTTGAAGCACCTGAAATTGTCATTGGTTTATTGCAACTCTATCTTCAGACACTGTCTACTTAAATGTGTCTCAAGTTACAAAAGATCTGCAAGCACTAAAGCAACTATTTTGTCAACCGTACGTCAATATGCTTTAGAGAACAAGTAGCAATATTGCTTTAAAAAGAGCAATATTTGCGCTTTTTTACGCTTAAACAAACTACTTTCTGGCATTAGTTAACCATAGGAACCTTTAATTCCTGCTAATGTCTACTCATTCTAGATAGCTACCAAAATTTTCGGAGAGTCCTTTACATATGTCTACTTTCAAGCACTGGCAATCGGGAACCGCTGGATTAATGGCTTTGGGGATAACTGTTGGTGCTGTTGCTCCTCTGATCGCACCCGCTCCATCTTTTGCACAAGCGTCTGCGTTTGCTGACGTTCCCGCTAACTATTGGGCAAGTCCTTTTATTGCAGAACTAGCAAGCAGAAATATTATTGCAGGTTTTCCAGATGGCGGTTTTCGACCAGAAGAGCCAGTGACACGCGCTCAGTTTGCGGCAATGGTGAGTAGGGCTTTTCCACGCGCAGGACAAAGACCTGCAGTCCAATTCACCGATGTACCTGCAAACTACTGGGGCGCAGCAGCAATTCAGCAAGCTTACACAACGGGCTTTCTGGCAGGCTATCCTGGTAATCGTTTTGAACCGAATCAAAATATTCCCCGCGAACAAGTTTTAGTGTCTCTCGCTAATGGTTTAAATTACACTGCGAGTGCCGACGCTAATACTGTTTTGAGTCAATTTTATGGCGACGCTAATGCGATTTCTAGCTACGCACGCGCTCCAATCGCCGCAGCAACCGAACGACGCATTGTTGTTAATTACCCAAATGTCCAATTCCTCAATCCAACGCAAACAGCAACGCGAGCAGATGTAGCAGCATTTATCTATCAAGCGTTAGCTAGTGCGGGGCAAGTGGCTGCCGTTAATTCACCCTATGTTGTCGGACAAGTGCAGCAACCAACAACGCCAGCGACACTCACAATTCCTAGTGGTACAAGTCTTCCTGTAAGATACGATCAAGCTGAGCGCATTCTCGTCACGCGCGATGAAACAGCACCGTTGACGCTCACAGTAGCACAAAACATCATCACGCAAAACGGCACAGTGTTAATTCCTTCAGGTAGCCAAGTTGTTGGTGAACTGCGACCTGCGGAGGGGGGTTCTCAATTTGTTGCCCGCGAATTAGTTTTAGCTAATGGGCAGCGTTTTCAGTTTGATGCAACATCTGAAGTGATTACTCGTACAGAGCGAGTACGTCGCGGAGCTAATGCAGGTCGAATTGTCCGCAATGCTGCTTTAGGTGCTGCTGCTGCTGCTGCTATTTCTGCAGTGACTGGAGATCGGGCGATCGCTACTGAAGAAGTCTTAGGTGGTGCAGGCGTTGGTGCTTTACTCGGCTTATTCTTAGGTCGAGACAGTGTTGATCTTGTTGCTATTGATCCTGATACTGATTTACAACTAACACTAGGTTCTGATTTAGTACTTACTCCAGGTTCCACACAGCAATCACCGCAATAGTCCAACAAAGTAAAACAAGTACCAGTCATTCAGTTTTTTAACTAAAGAGGCTATGAAATGTGGGTTAGGCATCTTGCCTGCCCATTGGTATAGCGATTAGTCAATAGCTAATCGCTTTTTTTTGTCAGTGGTAGCCACACAACAAAAGTCGTTCCAGGATTTTTGTTAGTTGAATTAGAGATTTGTGCAGGACTAAAAACTTGAATTTTTCCTTGCATTTGCTCAATCAAATCTTTCGCGATCGCCAATCCTAAACCTGTCCCAGGAATTTGTGATGCTGCTTGTACACCACGATAGTGTCGCTCAAACATATGCTCTAAATCTTGCGCTGGAATTCCTGAACCAGTATCACTAATTGCAATACCCTGAAAATTATCAGCTGTTTGCCCAGCTTGAATATAAATTCGTCCTCCTGGTGGTGTATATTTTAAGGCATTGTCGAGTAGATTGCTGAACACTTCTCTTAAAGCGACTGGATTAGCACTGATTAAGGGCAAATTAGGAGGAATATCTAACTGGATATTTAAGTGACGTTCTTGAGCGATCGCATTTGAGCTATCTAATAGAGGTGCAAGAATATTAGTTATTGAACACGGCTCAGTGTTTTCCTGAATATTCGGTAGAAGTACCAAAGGCTTTGATATTTGTTCAACTGACTTTTCTAACAACACAGGCTTTTCTGTTTGTGGTGTTAGCTCAATAATACGGTCAAATTGTTTGAGTAATTCTTGGATGCGATCGCTCTCTCGAACAATATTTTCTGCCACTTTATGATTAGCATCACCTGGAACAAAGCGCTTAATAAGAAGTTTTCCAAACGTGCGTAAAGCTGTTAGAGGATTGCGCAATTGATGCAATAAATTATCAAGCAAATCGCGCTGCGTTTCTAATAAAACTTGCTGTTGAGCAAACTGCTGTTCATACCACTCGCGACGTTGATCAAGTACTCTTGCTAATGCAAGTGTTTGTGCAATACGTTCAATTTCATCACGTTCGCGCTCATCCCAAGGCATATGCTCGCGATTTGTTACTAGTAGTCCCATGAAAACGTTGTCATGCATTAAGGGCAAAATAATTTGCGTACTTGGTAACAGACTATAGTGAGTCGATGTGTCGTTTATTTGCTCTGTTTCTAGTAAAGATTCTAAAGGTTCAACCTCTAACGAGATAACTTTCTGAGGATCAGATAACAGTGGTAGCAAGGCGTTACTCACTTCGGGTATGAGCGTTACAGGCTGTGAAGCTTGCCAAGCAGCTTCTGGATAGGCAACGACCGGAATTAACTTTGTTTGTGTTTCTCCTTCTTCTAGCAGTTCTTCTGTCAGGTACACGACACTTAAAGTTGCTCCTAAACTTTGCGTCAGTAAGGCAACTTGCGATCGATATAGCGCAACTAACTCGGAACTATTGGACATTAACATTAACAAAGTACTCTTTCAATCTGTGTAAACCAAACTTTTAATTCTAGTATTCTGTGAGAGCAGGTGTCAGACAAGACTAAGAAAGTACATATATAACAATAACGGTTTCATCAAGCGTGCCGTAGAAAGTAATAACTGGTACTCTCTATTTAAAAATCGTCAGGCTATTTCTTCACTCAATCTTGAGTTATAAATCTTAAGCAAATTTTCCTAGGCTAAAATAAACGACTTTGTATCAAAACCTTAATAAAAGTTGATTTTTTAATCTCAATCTCATATACTGACGACGGCTTTTGTAACCATGACTACAATCTTCAGCTTGAAAGAGGAGGGAAAGAGGTTGGCAAGGAGACGGAAACGCAAGAGTCGTCGTCGCCAAGAAGGACGCCGAATCCTCGAGCACATTGCCCAATTTAGCATTGAAAGTGGCGAAGATAAACCTGTGACAGCCGCACGAAAATTTATTCAAGCGGAGGGGATTCTGCCACCGGCATTGCTTCTAGTTAAACGGAATGAGCATACGACAGACCGTTATTTTTGGGCAGAAAAAGGTCTATTCGGGGCGCAATATGTGGAAGAAAACCATTTTTTGTTTCCTAGTTTAAGAACATTAGAATCTCCAGAGCAAGAAAGCCTGGCTGTTCGCAAATGAATGCACCTGTTGTCTCAATCGCTGGCCAAACTGTTAAAAATTTTTAAGAAAGTTTTTTTTCTTGAAAAGCTTGCGAGGATTTGCCAGAAAGTAGAGCAATCTGTCTTACATCTTTTACCCCACATTTGAGCAAATCTCTAAGTGGGGTATTTTATTTCAGCCTTGTGTCTTATTCAGATGGTTTTAACTTAAGAGAGCGCTGTAACTCAATTAGCTCGTCTCTATGAGCCACAACTGTAATTTGTTGCAACTCATGCGGTAGGCTTGATTGATTGGGAAACTTAAGTAGTACCCGCTCTGGACGACCAGCTTTTTTCCAATAAAATATACCGGCTACAGGAGACAGTAGCACTAAAACAAGGAAGAGCGAACTCAACCCAGGGAAAAGCAAAGACCAGACAAGAGCCAGACACAATATTCCGATAGCTGCTAGCAATGTTAAAAAAATTGCTAAGAAAATGCTCGGTTTGACGAAACCTTCATATGTCACTTGATTTTGTGCTGAGTCAATGGTAGCTACCCGATATGAGCGGTGAGCAAAATACTGTTGTAGCTCATCAAACATAGAAGTTTTCTCTTGCTCAAAGACAAGAGTCACTTCTTTGGTACGGTCTTTAACTGATGCTCGAATAAAGAAAAATAGCCCGACTGCTAGTAGCAAAGTCAGTACCAACGTAGAAGCAAGAGATGTAACACTCATCATTTATCGTTACAGTGTGCAACGCTTTCTTTTAATTATTGATTATTTGTTACACGCATACCACTACCTGCATACCCTCGCCATAAACTTGCTAATTCCTGAGCCTGCGGCAACCAATCAGGATTGATTTGATACATCCTGCGAGGACGACCGCGACCTTCTACCTTGCGCCAGTAACCAGTAATAGCTTTTTCATCTTCAAGAAATTTGAGCGCGCTATACAAAACAGTATCAGAAAGACGGTATAGAGGATTCTCAGTCTCCAAGCGTTGAATTAACTCTGTTCCATAAGACTCTGCTTCTAGCAATACTGACAAAACATAACATACTGCTAATTCTTGGCATAAATAAGTTGGAGGAGGGTTTTGAAAAAACTCATAAATCTCATGAATTTTCATTTCTTTAAATCGCTTAATTTGCCTATGGCTAACTTCAAGCATTGCTCCAGGTATTTATCATCAAAACTATATTGTTCGCCTCATTGCAAATCTATTGAAAGGCTGACTATTCAACAAGCATTTTGGGCACGCGTACCGTTTAGTAATTCTATACTTTTAATTTGCTTTTGTCTGCGAAAGTTTATGAATAAAAAACTAAAATTACCTTAATGCTATGAAATATGTACTTATACGCGGTGAGCAAACATAACTAACATGAATAAATCTTAAACTTACCAATATTTTTTGCTTTCAGAGAAAAATTGATCGAAAAATAAAGGATATTTTTCTCCTGGCAAGAGTGATAAATAATTAACTCTAATATACTCATAAGTTAAATCAATTACGATACCTATCTTATTAATAAAGGAAAAGTACCTGCACAATTAAAAATAGATTATAAATAATTTTAATTTTAGATAGTGTAAAGCCTGGCATATATAAGATAAAACAATGATAAAGAAAAAAAACTTAATCAGAGAAAAGAAGTTTAGTGAGTCAAAAAACTTTCTATTTAATGCTTAAGTGGTAACAGATGTAAGTCAAGTAGTGATGGCTTAATGAGAAAGCTACTTAATAAATGAAACACTTAGCTGAACAAAGTGTAATTGGTTGATCGTCAATTTTGTGAGATTTCCAACTAAATGTGCTGTCAGAGTCACTAATAAATGTGATAAGAATCTAGTTATGGGTACTGCTACTTGAGACTAGAACGATGATTAACAAGTCAGATTCTTCGCTACCTTCGGGGTTGCAACGAATTGCGATCGCATTTCGGATAGCTGGCTGGCTTAGTTTTTGGACTCAGTTAGTTTTAGCGGTAGTCTCGGCTGTGGTATTGTTATCAGCAAGTGTCAGTCGAGATACATCGCCAACTGCACAACAAAGTCCAGGAACAGGCGTTGGCATCGTTTTAGCCGTCAGTGGATTAGTCACGTTAGGTTTAGGTATTTATTTAGCTTTTCGTTATATCCGCATTGGTAAACGTTTACTTTCGGCAAATGCGACTAATCGTCCGCGCAAGGCAGATACCATTCAAATTCTCCGGCTGGGATTGATTGTTAATTTGGTAGGAATGTTGTTAACAATCATGGGAGCGCAAGCGATCGCCGGTACACTGCTACTAAGGTCTTTTGCTTTACCACAGACAGGTTTAGGTGCAGCGATTTACAATCCACAGCAACTCATTCGTCCCTTAGATATATTAGTAGTCCAAGCAAATACAAACACTGTAGCGGCTCATTTTGCAGGACTGGTGGCTTCGCTATTTCTTTTAGGACGCATTACTAAAAACTAGCCCAAGTCGCGGCAGAATAGGCATAAGCATTGTATTCTGTTGTATTGACAAGAATGGGAATAAGTCTGTGTTGGATATTAAACAGATTCGAGAAAATCCATCATTTGTAGAGAAAAGGTTGCAAAGCCGTGGTGACTATGATTTGCAACCGCTATTAACATTAGATCAGCAACAAAGAGATCTTGAAGCAAAGAGATCGCATTTACAAGCTCGTAGTAATGAAATTGGTAAACTTGTAGGACAGAAAATTAAAGCAGGTAGCGATCCGCAAAGCCCAGAAATTCAAAGTTTGCGTCAAGAAGGCAACGATCTCAAAAACCAGATTGGCGAACTCGAACCCCAAGAAAGAGAAATTAAGTCGCAATTAGCAGATCTGTTGTTGACATTACCAAATTTACCGAGTGAATCGACTCCTCTTGGTAACAGTGAAGAAGATAATGTCGAAGTAAGGCGTTGGGGCGATGAATATATTCCTCAGAATTCTTCGGAAATCTTACCTCATTGGGAAATTGGGGAACATTTGGGAATTTTAAATTTTGAGCGATCGGTAAAAGTTGCTCAAAGTCGATTTGTTACGCTAATAGGATTGGGTGCAGCTTTGGAAAGAGCGTTAATTCAATTCATGCTTGATCGCCAAATTGCAGCAGGTTATACAGAAGTTTTACCGCCAATTTTAATTAATACTCAATCACTGACAGCATCAGGTCAATTGCCTAAGTTTGCCGAAGAAAGCTTTAAGTGTGCTGCGGATGATTTATGGTTGAGTCCGACAGCAGAAGTTCCCATCACGAACCTTTATCGTGAAGAAATTCTCGCTGTTGAAGATTTACCAATTAATCACTGTGCATATACCCCATGTTTTAGAAGAGAAGCAGGAAGTTACGGGCGAGATACACGCGGTTTAATTCGCCTGCATCAATTTAATAAGGTCGAACTTTATAAATTAGTTCATCCTGACACTTCAGAACACGAGCATCAAAAGTTAGTTGCGCATGCTGAAGCGATTTTACAAGAGTTGCAACTACCTTATCGAGTCATAGAATTGTGTACGGGAGACTTGGGTTTCTCAGCGACAAAAACTTATGACTTAGAAGTTTGGCTACCTGCAGCAAACAAATATCGGGAAATCTCTAGCTGTTCTAATTGTCGAGATTTTCAAGCACGACGCGGGGGAATTCGCTTTAAAGAAAGTGGTAAGAAAGGAACTCAGTTTGTTCACACACTCAATGGTTCAGGATTAGCGGTAGGACGCACAATGGCGGCAATTTTAGAGAACTACCAACAGCCTGATAAAACTGTACGCGTTCCCGAGGCACTGCAACCTTATCTCAGGCAAGAGGTGTTAACTTGAACAACACCTTAAAATAAAGAAATGTGTAAATAATTAATAGAGTATATCTATGTCAGTTTTGGCAGCGATCGCAGTTTTAGCGCTATTGATCGTGGTACACGAACTAGGACACTTCATTGCAGCAAGGTCTCAAGGTATCCACGTTAACCGTTTCTCACTGGGCTTTGGTCCCACTTTGTTGAAGTACCAGGGAAAGGAAACTGAGTATGCTGTCAGGGCATTTCCTTTAGGTGGATATGTCGGCTTTCCTGATGACGATCCTGATAGTAAAATTCCTCCCAACGATCCCAATTTACTGCGCAATCGCCCTGTTCTCGATCGGGCAATTGTCATTAGTGCTGGTGTTATTGCCAATTTAATCTTTGCCTACTTATTACTCGTAGTCCAGATTGGTACTGTTGGTGCGCCACAACTCAATTTTGAACCTGGTGTTTTAGTTCCTGCTGTTGTTAGCGAACAAACGAGTGTCGCTGCACAAGCTGGGATCAAGCCAGGAGACATTATTGTCAGTGTCGATGGTAAAGAATTACCTGCTTCACAAGAAGCATTGCCATATTTGCGTCAGGTGATTCAAGAACACCCTAACCAATCGCTACCACTGACGATTCAACGCAATAGCGAAAGAGTTTCTTTAAAGGTGATACCAGAAGCTGGTGAAGATGGTAAAGGACGTATCGGCGTACAGCTAGCGCCTAATGGTAAAGTAGAACGCCAACGCGCCAGCAATATTCTAGCAGCGTTTACGACAGGTGCAACTGAATTTCAGCGGATTGTTGTTTTGACAGGGCAAGGTTTTGTTCAGTTAATTAGTAACTTTAGTCAAACAGCAGATCAAGTTGCTGGACCTGTAAAAATTGTAGAAATTGGTGCAAGTATTGCCCAATCTGATGCAGGTAATCTTTTTCAGTTTGCAGCGTTGATCAGCGTTAACCTTGCTTTAATTAATATTCTGCCTCTACCTGCGTTAGACGGCGGACAACTTGCCTTTTTACTGATTGAAGGATTGCGCGGTAAGCCACTACCTACACATATTCAAGACGGAGTCATGCAAACTGGACTCATGTTATTGTTAGGATTAGGTATCTTCTTAATTGTGCGCGATACTGCTAACCTTGAGTGGGTGCAGAAGTTGTTCTAGTGAGTATTGTTCGTAAATTGGCAAGTAAAAAGCAACGGGCGCTGGAAATTTTGATTCGTTTGCAGCGATTGTATCCAGAAGCCCCTTGCACATTGAACTATGCAACGCCGGTGCAACTTTTGGTAGCTACGATTCTCTCTGCACAGTGTACTGATGAGCGAGTCAATCAAGTCACTCCAGAGTTGTTTCGGCAGTTTCCTGATGCAGTTGCGATCGCGAATGCAGATACTGCTGAGTTAGAAACGATTATTCGTCCAACAGGTTTCTATCGTAATAAAGCAAAAAACATTCAAGCGGCTTGTCGCATGTTAGTGCAAGAGTACGGTGGTAAAGTGCCAGCACGGATGGAACACTTGTTAAAGTTGCCAGGAGTTGCACGGAAAACTGCAAACGTTGTTCTCGCTCATGGTTATGATATTCATGTCGGAGTCACAGTAGATACTCATGTGAAGCGGTTAACTTATCGCTTAGGATTAACGAAACACACCGATCCGCTTCATATTGAACGCGACTTAATGCGCTTACTACCTCAAGAAGATTGGGAAAACTGGTCTATCCGATTGATTTATCACGGTCGGGCTATTTGTAAAGCTAGAAATCCTGCCTGTGATGCTTGTGTGCTAGCTGACTTATGTCCATCTGCTAATCTTAGCAATCCACCACTGCAAGAATTACCTTCAGTATTGCCTACACAAACTCATACTCGTTAATCACAGCTAAAAAACTAGCCGCAGTTCTTTGTCATCAATACAAATTGTGTAGCCATTAAACCTCCTGCATGAATCGTAGATGCCCTACGACTCCCTTCGGGGCTATCCAGGCAAAGTGTACCTTCGTACACTAAAATGAGATTTTTAGTAGTAAGTCCACGGAGGTGGACTTTATTTATTTAGGTGCGAATTTATACGAGATCGCATTCACGTAGGAGGTCTATTGTGATGATGGCTACCTATCAATAAATTTCAACTGCGCCCTGATAGACGATCTAGCTATCTAGCAAACATTTCAGAATCAGACTAGTACCCTACATATCCTAATTTCAGAATTTGATCTGTTCTTGTCTGTGTCGCTGCGGTTCTAAGTAACTCAGCTTAATCCATCGAAGCTGCTCATAACAAACATGCAGATTAGTTTTTGTATCTTATGTAACTTTTTTCTATATTAGAAACATAAAGTAACACTAACGGAGAAAAGCAATATGAAAAATTTCAGCAAAGCAAACAACAACCAAGGCTGGACAACTGAACAATTAATCAACCTCAGTCAAAGCTGGGCATACGTTTTTCCTGTTAACGCTAACCGAGTCAAAGCAGAAGATGAGGTATGGACAACTGAAGGTTTTATTCGTATAGGTAACAAGCATATTTCTCTATAGTACTCAAGTTCAACAAGAAACCTGCCAATAAATCACAACGACGGAGAAAATTCATATGAGACGCAACACAGTAAACAATAACAACCAAGATTGGACAACCGAACAGTTAATCAACCTCAGCCAAAGCTGGGCATATGTTCTTCCTGTAAACGTCAACCAACGAGCCAAAGCTGAAGATGATGTGTGGACAACTGAACAGTTCATCCGTGTAGGACATAGATACATTTGTCTATAGTATTCAGAATCGGCGTGCAACCTACTAATGGGTTGTCAGCGAAAAAGGCTTTTCTAAACCGTGTGCTTCCATTAATAACTGATTGCCCATAACGTCGCAAGGATCGCCATCAGCAATGATTTGACCTTGATCGAGAAGTAGCACGCGATCGCACACTTCTAAAATTAGTTCTAAGTCGTGTGAAGAAATCATCATTGTCTGTTGCGACTGCTGGAGAAACTGAATTAAACGACGCCGAGAACGCATATCCAAGTTAGCAGAAGGCTCATCATATAGAACTAGTTGAGGACGCATCGCGAGAACTCCCGCAATAGCCACCATACACTTCTCACCACCAGAGAGGTTATGCGGAACTCGCTCAACTAAATTCTGTATACCAGTTAGAGATAAAGCTTCTTGTACGCACTCTTCTACTTCAGCTGCAGACAACCCCATATTTTCTGGACCAAACGCAATATCGTCGCGAACTAAGGGCAAAAATAATTGGTCGTTGGGATTTTGAAATACTAAACCGATTTCAGGACGAAACTCTCCCACAACAATTGGTTTATTAAATAATAGGATTTCTCCATCTGCGGGCTTTAATATGCCACAAGTTAAGAGAAATAATGTCGTCTTACCAGAACCGTTAGGTCCTATCAAACCAACTCTTTCGCCTACGTGGATAGTTGCGTTGATACTTTGTAAAACATTCAACTCTGAATAAGAAAAAGTGAGATTTTGAATTGCGATTGCTGCTGTCGCTTGTTCGGAGTATGACACTGGTGCTTGCTGCTTCATGCGTTTGTTAAAATAATTTCTGCTACGACAAACCCTAATGCAACAACACAAGTTACCAGTAGTCCAATTAAATCGCTAGCATGAATTTTGAACAGTTGATGACGGCGGGAAGGAACGCAACCATACCCGCGCAAAATCATTGCTTGATAAACTTGCTGAGACTGTTCGTAACTCCGCACCAATAAGCTACCAGCGAGAGATGCCAAAACCGTCAAGTTACGGCGACTAAATTTGTTAGCACGGAACCCCCGCAAGCGCATTGCTGTCTGCATTCTTGCCAAATCTTCGCCAAATTGTTCGATGTAGCGATACGACAGCAGCATCATATCAGCTAAAACTGATGGTAGTCCAAGCGATCGCATTGCTTTGATACTTGTCAAAAATGGGGCAGTACCAAATAAAATCAATCCAACGGTCAAAATACATAAAAATCTAGTAACAATCAATATTAACGCTAATAATCCTTCTTGTCGCAGTGCTAAAAAACCTAGTTGCCAGATGACAATGTTACCAACATTAAAGGGTAGTAAAACGGCGATCGCTGCCAAAAAAAAACCAGGGTAACGCAACCGCTTTAATAAAAAAGCTCCTGGTAGACGCGAGATAGCATAATAACTTAGAGTTACTAACACCATCGCCGGTAGCAAAATTAACTGCTGTACAAAAGCAAAGGCAAAGATCAAAGCCAAAAGCGCAATCAGCTTGCATCGGGGTTCCCAACGATGAATTGGAGACTTCAGATAAGCATAAGCATCTAATCCATGTGTCATGGTTTCAATAGTTCCGGCTTAACTCGCATCAGAAACAAAGCTACAGCTGCGGTAAATGCACCTTCAATGAACATAAGCGGGATATGTGCTAGCACGAGTCCGTAAATGACATTTCGTTCCACGGCTGCATCAATATTTGCGGGAATATTCGTAACTATCAAAAAGAAAAATATGACTACCGACACCCCCAGCCCACCAGCACCAGCTAGAAATGCAAATACTCCTGTCCACACGCGGTTATTCTTACCAACTTTATGACGCAATTGAAACAAGTGGTAAGCCACAATTGCTGGAATACCAAACATTGTGGCGTTGACTCCCAGTGTTGACAAACCTCCATGCTGAAACATCACTGCTTGAAAAAATAAACCGATGAGAATTGCAGGCAAGGCATAATATCCTAAAATAGTTCCCAACAGTCCATTCAGAATCAAATGAACACTCACTGGCGGTACTGGAATATGAATCCAAGAGGCTACGAAAAAGGCAGCTGTTAGCAACGATGCTTTAGGAATATTTTCTTGAGGATTTTTATCGCGCTTGATTTGACGCAATGAGTACCAAGTTACCCCGCCAGTGGTAGCGTAGCCTGCAACAATAATCGAAGCTGGAAGAATACCGTCAGGAATATGCATTACTTTGTAGCTAGAAGATTAATATCTAAAGTCTTACGAGCTTTATCTTTGCGACTCAGAACGTCGCAGTTCAGAATTGGTTTTATTACCCCGCATAAAGAATAATGCTGTACCAATGAATCCCCAGACACCTGCGGCTCCCATTAATATGATTTGCAGTGGGGTGAAGTTAGCTGCTCCAGTATTCATGACACGAGAAGTGCTACTTTCAGGTGTTGCACTGTCTCCTCCAGCTTGCGCTTGATTACCTTCTATGGGAACATTGACAATACTACCGTGACCTGCCTGGCGTACTTGTACTGACCAATTGCCCGACTGTGAGGCATCTGGTGTAAAGACAAAGTTGCCATTGTTGTCGGTTGTTCCTTCTAGCCAAGGAGTAGCAGGGTCATTAGGAGCATATACTGTAACTTGAGCGTTGACCATTGGGTCGCCATTATCGTATTCAGCATTGACCTCAATTGCTTGGGTTTCTCTAGCTTGCATTCTGACACCATGGGCGATCGCTCTAGTTGATGCGCCAAAAACTGAAATAACAACAAATGGGAAGATTATTTTCCACTGAGAATTCATAATTCTGTTCTAAATTTGTCTAATTTGTATTAATAGCTACTAAGGTAATTAATTGATTAATTCAGCAACGCGGGAGAAAAAGCTCTCCCTTGTATGCGTTACACCATCAGGACAAAAGATAGATTTTAACCAACGGTTTGGGTGTTAGCTTCTCGACAGTGACCTTCGCCAACGTGTCCTATTGATGGCAGAATCTCTTGAAGTTGCTGGTAAGTCTGTGGGGATTGTGACTGCAACTCACTGGTACTTATTTGTAAGTTCCCATTTTGTGCCAAAGCAGCTAGAGGTTCAAAACCCAGCGCCCCTTGATTAATCGGATCGTCTGCACTTTTTTCGCCATCACCAAACAAGTGGTCTAAGTGAAAAGTTGCTTCTAAATCTGCAGTGTCGCCTGCTTGGACAATTCCTTTACGTTCGTCACCGACGTACTCTCCACAAACATATTCAAACTCTCGATCAATATTAAGGACAAAGTTAATTGTCTGCCCTTCTTTCTCGGCTGTACCACTCATGACCATTGTTTGTCCTTGTGCTGGACCTTCGGTTGCTGGAACCATGCGCCACGAAAGTGCATTATATTGACCAGGAGGTACATTTGATGCTTCAGCAACTAAAACGGAATCTTGTCCGTCACCCGACTGCGCTAAATCTACAGTTTGAACTTGGTCAAGCACTACGACTTTTTCTTCGGCTTGAATTTCTCCTCCCTGTTCTGGATTAAATGCAGGCTCACTTTGATAAGCAGTAACATCTGCTAAGTTGGCGTACAAATTATTAAAAGTTATTCTCCAGCCATCGCTACTCACCAAGCCTTCTCTTGCTCTTTCTTCGCCATTAGCACGAACTTGAAGCGTTCCTGCTGCTGCTTGCGGTTGTGACTGTTCTTGTGCTTGAGGTTCGCCTGGAGTTTGATCCACAGAGCAACCAATTATTATTCCTGGGGCTAAAAAAATTAACCCTGCTAAACTCAACAGCTGTGTCCTCATTGCTATTTTTTGATAAACTTTACACAATTTGTCCCTTAATACTTCATCACATAAGTTTTCCAGAAGATTTGCAATGCCCTCTAGGGGCATCTATCAATGAAGCATAATGAGAAAGTACGCCTTTTAAGGTTAGGTAATGGGTAATAGAGAGTTACTCATTAAGAGTGTTGAGTTATGAGTTATGAGTTAAGAAAATTTTTTAATTCAAAATTCAAAATTCAAAACTCAAAACTTTTTTATATTACGTTTATTTTCACCTACTTACTTTTCAGAAATTGATGACGGACATAATGGTACAAGCCAAAGGACTGAAAAAGCGCTTTGGCAACATGGTGGCGCTGCGTGGTATTGATTTAGCAGTTCCTGCTGGCTCAGTGTTGGGTGTGCTTGGTCCGAATGGTGCAGGTAAAACCACAACAATCAACTGTTTAACAACATTACTCAAACCAGATGCAGGATGGGCTGCGATCGCTGGGTATGATGTAGTGAAGCAACCGGCTGCAGTTCGCGCCTTGATTGGAGTCACAGGTCAATTTGCAGCTGTGGATGAAGAACTTACTGCAAGAGAAAATCTCATTTTATTTGGCAGACTTTTGCGGCTTTCAGCAAGACAAGCAGCGCATCGCACAACTGAACTGTTAGAGCAATTTGACTTAACTGAAGCCAGTAAGCGTCGCGTGAAAGAATTCTCTGGTGGGATGCGTAGACGCCTCGATCTCGCTGCGAGTATAGTAGCAGAACCGTTGGTTTTATTTCTGGACGAACCAACAACAGGACTCGATCCCCGCAGTCGCCGTCAGTTGTGGGAAATGGTACGCGCCTTGCAAGCACGCGGAATCACTATTTTGTTAACAACGCAGTATCTCGAAGAAGCGGATGAATTAGCTAACCGCATTGTTGTGATTGACAGAGGAACAGTCATTGCTGAAGGAACTGCTGACGACTTGAAAGATCGCGTTGGCGGAACGTTTTGTGAGTTGGAATTAGCAGATCCCAAAGATGAAATGCAAGTCAGACAATTACTTGTAGATCTTGGAGAGCTTCAAGGTAGAGGGTCAACTTTAACGCTTCCCGCACCCGATGGAGTAGCAACATTATCAGAAATTGTGCAACGAGTCAGTGCTACTGGAATTGTGTTAGCCGACATTTCACTGCGTCGTCCGAGTTTAGATGATGTCTTTTTTGCCTTAACAGGTCATGCAACAGGAGATGAAGGATCGTGAATAGTGCTGATTTCCGCTCTAAAGCACAATCATTGGTAAAACTGCGGCATGAATCGGGCATAAATCGGGCAATTAGTGATAGTTTACTCATTGCTTGGCGTAACCTAATTCGTCTCAGTCGTACCCCTGCGGTTATTGTTTCAGTATTACTTTTTCCTATTTTATTTTTCAGCGGTTTTTTGCTTGCGTTTGAGCGATTGATGAGTTTCCAAGGAATTGATTACGTCCAGTATCTTGTCCCGATTATTACGTTGCAAGCCATGTTTTTTACGGCTATGGGTTCAGCAGTGACTTTAGCTAAAGATATCAAAACAGGAATGCTTCAGCGCTGTCGGGCGATGCCAATTTCACGGGCTGCAGTACTTGGAGGGTTGATTCTGGCATATTTGGTGCGGGCGATCGCTGCCACGATCATTTTATTGACTTTTGCGCATTTATATGGCTTTCGCTTTCAAACTTTTATCGCTGTTCTTGGCTATTTAGCATTAACATTACTCTTTACAACAACTGCTGTAGCGGGTTATGCGGTTTTTGCTTTAGTTTTACGTCAACCAGATTTAGTAAACTCACTGCTAATTGTTCCTTATGCACCTTTACTACTATTGAGTACAGGTTTTAGTCCGGCAGAAAATTTTCCCCAGTGGCTGCAACCAATTGTCCAAGTACAACCTGTGAGCTACACTGCAGCTGCACTGCGTGCCTTAGTGAATGGCACTGAATTACTTGTTCCCTTATTTTGGTCACTTGTGTGGCTAATTGGGCTGCTTGTAGCCTTTGGTTTAATTGCAGTTCGACTTTACCAACGGGTGTCATGACAAAATCTTCTACTGCATCTAACCTAGTCGCAAAACGCCGCGAGGGTGGAATCACCCGTACGCTTAATGACATTGCCCTAATTACGCAACGCAACTTGTTACTCGATATCAGAAACCCCGCAGTTATAGTGGGTGCAACAGGGTTTCCAGTCTTTTTAATGCTCATTTTCACAGCTAGCTTTGCCAGAGTTGTCGTCCCACAGGGAAGTTATGCTGACTATGCCCAGTTTCTTGTTCCCTTGAGCATCGTTCAAGGATTACTATTTAGTACCACTAGTATTGGCACGGCGCTATATAACGATCTTGATAGTGGTATGGATACAAGACTACGAACACTCCCGATCGCCCGTTCTGCATTACTCGCTGGGAGAATTTTGGGTGGTGCAGGGCGCTTATTAGCCCAAGTTATCATCATTACTCTTGTTGGTTACTTCATTGGCTTTCGTTTTCAAACTGGTATCCTTTCTATCATCACGTTTTTACTCTTACCAGTCATCTTTGCCTCAGCATTTTCTTGGATTGCAGTCTTTTTTGCTGTGAAAGCCAAAGCTGCTGAATCGGTACAAGTTTCAATGACACCGTGGTTACTACCACTGACTTTTCTTAGTATTGGCTTAGTACCGCTAGAAGGCTTTCCTGAATGGTTGCAAGGTTTTGTTGCCATTAACCCCGTCTCAGCTGCTGCACAAGCGTTGCGAGGTTTAGCAATAGGTGGATCTACAATACGTTTTGTCCTTGAAACTTTACTATGGAGTGTTGCAATTACAGTCATATTTAGCACCTTGGCAATTCGCGCCTATCAACGCCGAAATGTATGAATTACCAAAGGGCACAAAAGTAATATATTTAGTAGTTTCTCCCCAGAGATTTTATATTGGTATAACGCGCAAGGTACACGCTACCGAACTCCTGAAGAGATAGCAATAGCAGAATGTCAACATACTGAATGTTTAGCCGCAAGGCTAGCGAATTGGGAGAAAGTATGGATTAGATAATTCCGATTATTTTTATGAGTTTTCAGGAAACTAGAAAATAATTATATAAAAGCAATCGCACTTCAAACTGCAACTTAAAACTCTTAATCAGGATGTTATTATGCAGCTTTTTTATTAATAGGACAGTAGTTTAGAAGTTATTTATTAGTATTTAAGTTAGAGAAAAATATTATCAGCCCAGTCAAGATGGTGGTTCAGCTACAACTAATAATATAGCTAAACCAGTAATATAAGAAACATTTTGTTTATAAGAGGGACAAGTAAACTGTGAAAGCCATACGTTTTTTCTTGTTAGTGGTATTTTTAGTATTAACATTTACTCTTATCAATATAAGTCAGGCTAGCAATACCCCTTCAAAAGCTAACTTAAGTGAAGTCGCATTTTTCAAAGGTAGTTGGGAATGTAGAATTCAAGGCTCTCCAAATAACGTTTTTCGTTGGTCAGTTGCGGAGGGTCTGAACAGCTTATGGCTAGTTGGTTTTGTTCAAGTAGGGCAAAACAAAGTTTCCAACGATTTTTGGCGACTGGTCAATAACAAAATTGAACGATACGCCTTTACAGGAGATGGCACTTTTGTAAAAGTTGAAAGTAGTGGGTGGGAATCAAACAAGTTAAGGTTTTTCGGTTCCGCAAACCAACTGACTGGAGAGTTAAAAGTTAGACAAACCATCACTAGAGACAATGACACAGAGTTTCGCGCTTTGTGGGAAAAGATGGGAAAGGATCGGAGTTGGTCTGCTTTTTCAGATGAACGATGTACCAAGTTGAAATCAACGAGTCAGGCATTCACCTTTCAGTTACCTGCTCCCAGCGGTCAGTACCAGGTAGGCACAACAATTTACCATTGGGTTGACGACTCTCGTCGAGAAATTTATCGTGCTGAGATTTACGATTTGCAAGCCCAATCTTTGGCTACAACTCCAAGACCAACTGATCGCCGTGAATTAGTTGTCTATGTTTGGTATCCTGCCAGAACGGATCGAGAAGCAACAACAGCCCCATATATCGATGAAGACTTTGCATTAGCTACTGCCGAAGGGATGGGATCTAGCTTTGGTGTATCATCTGAACAATTTGTTCAGGTTGTTACTCAGACTATTCAGACAAATGCTGTACTAAAGGCAAAGCTTGCTGAGACTTCGCGCTATCCTGTTGTGATTTTCTCACCTGGTTTTGGAGCGACACCTAAATTCTACACAAGGCAATTTGAGGAACTTGCTAGTCATGGTTATGTTGTTGTAGCAATTAATCCTACTTATGAAGCACCAGTTTTGTTTCCAGATGGGCAAGTAATTACTCAATCTTCAGTGTTTAATTTTTCATCTGCTAACAGCGAAACCGAACAACAAGTCTTTAATCAGGCTGTTGAAATTCGCGCAGAAGATATCAACTTTGTATTGAATCAATTAGAACGCATTAATACTAAAGATCCTCAAGAACTCCTAACGAAACGTTTAGATCTAGATCAAATTGGAATTTTTGGGCACTCGCTAGGTGGTGATACTGCAACTGAAGCAATGAGGCGCGATCGCCGCTTAAAAGCAGGAATTAATATGGATGGGGGTAGTTATGGTAGTTTCTACAGTAGTGGAAATAAAGACAGTTTGAATTGTCCTTTGATGGTGATGTCTCATGATGGAGCAGATGAGGCGTTGCAGACATTTTATCAACGCCTAGGAGCGAACGCTTACAGATTAATGATAAAAGGCACTAAACACACGACGTTTATGGATTTTGGATTAATTTTGCCTGCTTTCTCAGCACATTCAACCACTCAAGAAAAATCCCAGATAACTCAAGCAATTGGTTCAATTGAACCTAAACGAGCAACTCAGATTATCAATGCATACACACTAGCATTTTTCAACAAGTATCTTTTGGGTAAAGATGAATCTCTGCTCGAAAGGATTTCGCCTGATTATCCAGAGGTGCTAATTGAATCTCATTTGTAACGGTAGCATAACAAACGGGCTGCACCGGAACGCCTCAATATACGGGTTGAAATGCAAAGGTTATCTGCGGGAAAGCAATCGCGATCAGTTAGGCAGAATATGACCATAGTAATTATGTCGAGTGTAAAAACTCTCTTACATTAAAGGAAAATCTATGAGTGAATGTTGTGACCGAAGATAGAAGAGAGTTGCTCTCGTCACTGGTTCGACATCTGGTAGGGATGGCGAGCGCAAAGCGACTTGCCGAGGACGGCTTTATTATTGCTTTTCATTCCAAGTCTTCAGTAATGATTGGTCAAGCGCTGGCGAAAGCATATCTTGGTGCATCTTATTCCCAGGCTGATCTTGCTGATCAAAACTAAGTTCGTCTTTTGGTTGCCGAAGTACTCTCGTACCACGGTGGGCTAGACGTATTAGTAAACGGGGATTAGCGCAACGATTCCACACACCTCTCTTAATGAAGCTGTAGCGCAGATATGGCGAGACCTTGATGAGGTCAACGTTATCCACCGTGGACACTCATTGCAGAGGCTGAATCGGATTTATAGCAACTAAACTAGAATGTAAATGCGTAAGTTGATTCGTCAAGCATCTAGCGCAGGTTATATCTATTTAGCTTATAGTGACTAAAGATGCTGATATTTAATTAATGTTACGTGACCCCAAACTCATAGTGCTGTTGCTTGCTGGTTCATTGACAACAATGACAG
The DNA here is from genome assembly GCF_002749975.1 of Gloeocapsopsis sp. IPPAS B-1203. Lineage (NCBI taxonomy): Bacteria > Bacillati > Cyanobacteriota > Cyanophyceae > Chroococcidiopsidales > Chroococcidiopsidaceae > Gloeocapsopsis > Gloeocapsopsis sp. IPPAS B-1203. Next base: position 60,016 of record NZ_PEIG01000014.1, read on the forward strand.
GAGGAGTCATCGCACCTGTTCTGCCAGAAATGATCCAGCAGTTGCACTTTGACCCCAGTGTCGCAGCACACCTAGTAAGTATACATTGCTTAACGATCGCACTATCTAGCCCTTTGCTGGGTATTTTGGCAGACAAGGTTGGTCCATTGTGGGTGTTAGTTCCTTCACTATTACTATACGCGCTCTTTGGTACAGTAGGCGCAGTCATACAGACTATCTTACCGTTATTAGTGAGTCGAGCCTTACTTGGTGTTGCCAGCGGAGGAATTGCTGCCGCTAGTCTTGGTTTGCTTGGCAAGATGTATGAAGGACAAAAGCGATCGCAGGCGTTAGCTTACGCAACAACTACCTTAACAATTGCTGGAATTCTATTTCCGCTACTCGGAGGCTGGCTAGGTAATATTAACTGGCGCTTTACTTTTGGGCTATACAGTCTTGGAATTCCTTTAGCAGTCGTTGTCGTGGTCATGTTGCGTCAACAGACACAACCAACGAAAGTAAATCAAATAGCTAGCAACAAACTTGGTCGCGTTTTAGGCGATCGCCGCGTTATAGGGCTGCTGCTAACTCTCGGTGTGGCATCAATTGTTATGTATACCGTTGTGATTTATGCACCACTTTACTTCAAAGCAACTATGAATGCTGGTGCAGCACTTAATGGTATTATTCTGGCAGCACGAGCTATTGGAGCTGCAATTGTCTCTGCATTCGCCGCTAAACGCTTGTTACAATCTTTAGGTACAGCACGGGCTACCGCGGTAGGTTTTGCGCTGATGGCTGTAACATTAGCTACGCTGCCGCTACTAAAACAACTTTACTTGATTTTATTCATGGCAGGAATTTTTGGGGCAGGATTCGGGATTGTCTTACCTAGTCTTTACAGTGCTTTAGCAGATGTTGCACCCGTAAACCTGCGTTCGAGTATCTTAGCATTAGGAACAGGTGCAGGCTTTTTAGGACAATTCTTTTCTCCGATTCTTCTGAGTCCTGTGTTAGACAGCAGTGGATTACCATCTGTATTTTACACTGCCGCAAGTTTATCTGCCGCGATCGCAATCCCACTTATTTGGTTTAGTAATGATGGCAGAATTACCACAAGATGATGGTTAGTTTTATTCTTTTTACTTTCTAATCCTCTGGTAGTCTAACTTCCTGTTCTACGACGAGTCCTGAAAGAAAGTTGCGGTCTTCGCTGATGTGGGGAAATTTCAATTGAGAATCGGGAATGCCTTTTTGTAATTGACGTTGACGAATAATCGCGAAACTCCCAGGCACTAAAATACGTAATCGCGGTGGTGGTACTTGATCTTGACGCTTCGCACCATAGTACACATTAATTTCTTGTAGCTTTTGGTCAAATCTTGCTAAAAATGCTTGTGGGTTACTCAGTGGGCGATCGCTGATCAATTCAATATTGACTAAATAATGTGCTGGAAAGTCATTTTCAGTTAAAGTAATACAAAAGTCCTCTAAGGCTACACCAAATTCTTGTTGTAAAGCTTGCATGACTTGCGTTGCATGAGACTCAGTGGTTTTCTCGGTAGTAGAAGACAGTAAACCTCCCCGACGATATCGAAAAGTAATTAAAGGAGTTTTGTTATAAAAACCTACAACTTCTATAACGTCCCCATTGTCATAGCGGTACAAACCACTATAGTTTGTCATTAGTATGCGGTAAAATTCACCTACTTTTACTTCTGTAGCCAGCAATGTTTTAGGCTGTGCTTCTTCCCACTGATCTTGAGGAACAAATTCAAAAAAACCGCTTTCAAGCGCTAAAATACTACCATCTGTATTGAGATCAGAATAAATACTAAATGTCCCTTCGGCTGAAGCATAGACTGCACCAAATACAGGAGTATCTTCTAAGTGATCAGGAAATCTTTCAAAGTAAAAATTTGATGTTCCTCCGCGTGCTGTTGCAATAAAAGATAAGTTAGACCAAGCAAGTTTTGGAGTAAGTTTACCATTAGTTTTTAATATTGAATTAAGTTGAGCGGCACGGCTTGGTGCAGCAAAAAACTGCTTTTCTAAAGCATTACGGATTTCGGGTTCTAATTTTAACCAACTGGCAATTTCTCCAAATTCTAAATCTTGAATTAAATCTTCAGCATAGCGTTCTAAATACTGACAAGTACGTAAAACAAGCATGGGAAAGTTAGCAATGATTCCTCGCATTGATGCATCTCTTAACGCAAATAGCAAACAGAGGTAATGTCGGCTCATGCTATCAGAAACTTCAAGTAGTGTATATGGATGCGCAAATAACTGTTGATACAACATTTTATTCATTCGCATCACTCCTGTACCTCCAGGACCATATGCAATTCCACTTGTAGTGCGCCCAGTAATGTTTGCTGTGTTAGTCACTAATAATTTGCCAAACTTTAAACTACGCGATCGCAGCGCTGTATCAAGAAACCCAATACTTGTTAAATTAGCTCGTCTTAATGTACTTTGAAAGTGTTGTGTAACCGGAATTAATTTTTGCTTTCCGGTTGAACCACTTGTCGTATTAAAATACACGACAGGATCAGGTGTTAAAATATTCCTTTCACCTTGTGCCATGCGCTGGATATAAGGTTCGTAGTTACTATATTCCCAAATCGGAATCCGCTGTTGAAACTGCTCGATAGTAGTAATGTTGTTGAACAAATACTCTTGTCCTAACTCAGTATTTTTATGAAAATGTAAAAGATTAATTAAGAATTGCTCTTGCGAACTTAAAGCGTTGCGAGTTTTCTTAATAAAGATATTTTTTCGCTGTTGAGTAGCATATAACAAGGCTTTTTGGACAAAGTTTGACATATAAGAACACACCTTAATAAAAAGCAACTATCGATCAACTACGGTTTTGGCATTATAGAGTAAAAAATAAATAAGTTATGAATTTGGCAAATGGTCAAAGCACTTGATTCCATAGCAAGCGTTGATATTACTGAGATAACACCAGATATCTTTATCGAAAAGTATCAGAAAACAGGCACGCCAGTTGTTATCACTGGTTTATTAACCACGATTGATTGGAATTTAGACTATCTATGCGAAAAATTAGGCAAGCAAACATTTTTGTTTAGGAATTACGGCAGTTCCAGGTATCAGCAAGATAAGCGGAATTGGAAAAATATTGGTAGTGGAGTGGCTTTGCAAAGTATGCCGTTTATCGAGTATGCCGAATTGTTACGCGATCGCACTGCGCATGAAAACGACATTTACTTAGGTAAATGTTCTTTAAAAGATACTATTCTGGCACAGACACCTGCATTAAAAGTTATTGGCAATCAACTCGGTTTAACCAAGCCCGCGACTGATTTTAATTTATATATGGGACCTGGGGGACACATATCAGGTTTACACTATGACTCTGTAGACGGTACACTGATGCAGATGTATGGTGAGAAAAGAGTCGTGTTGTTTCCTCCTTCTCAGACATATAATCTCTATCCTTTTCCTGTTTATAATCATATACGCTACGGTTTAAAGTTACGTTCTTGGTTCAGTCGCGTCTCACTCGCACAACCAGATTTTGAATTATTTCCCCGCTTTAAAATTGCACTTCAGCATAGATATGAAGTTATCCTTAAGCAAGGTGAAACGCTATATATTCCTATGTGCTGGTGGCATGATGTCACGGCATTAGGCGATGATATGGTGTGTTCGGTCAATCGATTTTGGCGTGTCTATCCTACATCACGAGTAATACGATCGTGGAATCGATGGCGTGCAGTTTGCGGGCACATTTTTGCATTACCACATATGTGTATGAGTTTTGCGATCGCACTTTCCGGCAGTGATAGAAAACAAAAACTTAGTAAGATTCTCCATAGATTGTAAAGTTCGATAAAGTTTGTCAAATTGCGTGAGGAATCGAAACTTATGAACCTATTCACTATTTCCGTCGCAGTCGCTTGTTTTATTGTGACGTTTGTCTTAGCAAGTTTGGCGGAACACTAGCTGCATCAGTTGATGCACATCAACGCCATCGAGAGTATCACCGTTGCAATGAAGAACAAGGCGTCATCTGGGAATACGGAAACACCAGCATATACAAGTACACCATCACGCCAATACCTATTCTCAATAAGCTGCTGGCAACTGAGAAAATAATAATCTCAATCAAAAAGTAGGTGTCGCTAGCAGTGAGTCGTTACTGATCGGTGCAGTTAACCTCGGTTAATTCTTTTTGCCATAACCTTAAGCTCATGCATGAATTCTAATGAAGCTTAATAATACTAATTGTTAGGTAAGTCTTAAGCTTGGTAAATTTCAAAACTTTTAAGTATTTTCACTGCGTTTTTGTACTTTTTCATCAGTTAAAATACAGGCTACGCATCTTTTTTAGACTATAAAACACATATCAATAGAATAGTATTCATTTATAAAAAATGTATCATGAATTATCTGTCGTATTCAGGTAATAAATTAAACATTTTGTCTTTTTTGAGTTTTCACTTTATTTAAAAAATAATAAATAAAATATGAGTATAATCGCAAAACTGCGTCATCCTAGCCTTCAGTTGTATTCATTTTTGTCGCGTTTTTCACTGCTAAAAAGCTACAAAGGAAAAATTATGATTGTTGCCTTTGTAGGCACTCATATACCTCTTTTAAGTTTACTCATATATTTTATTAGCACAACATCTTTTCCTTTTCAATTGAAGCTGCGTATTATCATTATTGCTCTATTAGCTACTTTGATAGGTACAGCCCTAACACTCTATGCACTGCATAATCTACTAGCACCAATATCACTCACCTTTCTAGGATTAAGAAAATACTTACTTTACAAACAACTGCCAAACTTGCCCACGGAATTTACTGATGAAGCAGGAATTCTCATGGCAGATACAGTCCACACAATCAAAAAACTCGACCAAGTAATTGATTACATGGCAAGCTACGACGATTTAACAGGTTTGCCAAACCGAGATTTATTTCGCGATCGCCTGCAACAGGCTGTATCGCAAGCCCACGATAGCCACCAAACGTTGGCAGTGATGTTCCTCAGCTTGAATCGTCTCAAAAGAATTAATGATACTTTGGGATATCATGCTGGAGATGTGCTATTGAGAAGTGCGGCTCAAAGATTTACTAATTGCATAAATGACAACAACATTTTGGCACGCGTTGGTAGCAACACATTTGCGATTGTGCAAACTCGTTTTCGCACTGTTGACGATATCGTTAACTTAGCTGAAAAAATTTGTGACACCGTTGCTAAGCCGTTCGCGATTGATAATCATGAGATTACTACTGGTGCTAGTGTAGGAATCGCGATTTATCCTAGTGATACGACAAATATCGATCATCTTGTCGGGTATGCAGATACAGCAATGCATCAAGCACAAAGACAAGAATTAAATAATTATCATTTTTATTCAACTGATCTCAACAGTAGTTTGCAAGAACGGCTAGCTTTAGAAAATGAACTATATTATGCACTGGATCGTGGTGAACTTTTACTACACTACCAACCCCAAGTTTCTCTACACAGTGGACGCATAATTGGTGTTGAAACTCTCATTCGCTGGCAAAATCCGGCAAGAGGGTTAGTCTCTCCTGCAAAGTTTATTCCCATTGCGGAAGAAACAGGTTTAATTGTTCCAATTGGTGAATGGGTTCTCCGTACAGCTTGCGCCCAAAGCCTGACATGGCAAGCACAAGGGTTTCCCTCATTGAAAATTGCAGTTAATTTATCAGCGCGTCAATTCAAGCAACAAAACCTTGTCCAAACAGTGAATCAAGTTTTAGAGACAACAGGTCTAGATCCACATTATCTTGAACTTGAATTAACTGAAAGCCTGATGATAGACAACATCCAACAATCTATCAATATCATGCAACAATTGCATAATATGGGAATTGTACTTTCGGTTGATGACTTTGGAACAGGTTATTCCTCTTTAAATTACCTCAAACGATTTCCGATTCATACCCTAAAAATTGATCAGTCTTTTGTCCGTGACTTAGTAGTAGACTCTGACGATGCCGCGATCGTTGATGCAATTATTTCTCTAGCCCATAGTCTTAATTTAAGTGTTATTGCCGAAGGTGTCGAAAGTCAGGAGCAGCTAACCTACTTACAAAACAAAGGTTGTGACGAAATACAAGGCTACTACTTTAGCCGTCCACTCCCTGCTCATACCTTCACCCAACTGCTAGAAGAAGGTAAAGCCCTGAATAATATTACATTACTTGACGTTACTTAATGCTCTTACAAACCTAAATCTACTGCTACCCGATGTGCACACGCAAATCCTGAAAATGCTACTGCGTTTAAACCTTGTCCAGGAAAGGTACTATCACCAACACAGTAAAGACCAGAAATTGCAGTACGATTAAAGGGCATTCCTAACAACCCCCGTAACCTACGTTGTGGTATGGGGCCATAGGTACCGTCATTGCGATTGAGAAAACGCCGGTGAGTGCGTGGCGTGCCTACCTCCATGTAATCTAATCCTGCATCTAACCCAGGGAAGATTTTTTCTAGTCGTTCAATAACACGTCCTGCTGCTGCTTCTTTCTTTTGTTCGTACTCACTTGATGAAAGTGCTTGCCAAGCATCTACCCAACTCGGTGTAAAGGCATGAACAATGTGATAACCAGCAGGTGCTAAATCAGGATCGAGTAAAGTTGGAATGGAAACGAAGAGCGTTCCTTCAGGATCTGCCATTTTTTGCCAATCTTCTAACACAATATGATGACATTCAGTACCGATAGGTAAAACATCAGCTTGCACACCTAAATGTAAACTTAAGAAACTAGGCGACTTTTGATATCTTTGCTGCCATTTACGTTCTGCTACTGGCATATCAGATGCGGGAAGTAGCTTCTCAAAAGTATCCCAGCGTGTTGCGTTAGAGATAATTCGCTTAGCATAGTAAGTCTTACCCGAAGCTAACTCAACGCCAATGGCGCGATCGCCATCTAGTAAAATTTACTAACCCGTGCTTTGTATTGAATTTCTCCACCTGCTTTTTCTAATCCTGCCACCAGTTTTTGAGCGATTTGACCTACACCACCTTTGGGGTAATTGATTCCGCCATAATGCCGATCGGAAAATACCATTCCTGCGTTGATCATAGGCGTTAAATTTGCAGGAACCACCGACCAACAATAGCACTCTATGTCAATAAATTGGAGTAATTCTGGATCTTTAATGTAGCGCCGCGCTATGTCTCCAACATTTTTTGGTAAATATTTGACTAATCCTAAGCAAGCAAGAGGATGCTGAAAAAAGACTCTCGTTAAATATCGAGGTTCTTCCAGCGATAATAATTCCATCGAGTTGAGACAGTTGAAAACTTTCCAGCACTCATCATAGAATTGACGCATTCCTTGCCTCTCATGCGGAAAGATATTTCCTAGCTCTTGCAAGAATTTCTCATAATTTTTGTGAACTTTCAGTTCAATGCCCTTGGGCAAATGATAGTGAATCTGCACAGGGTCGGCAATTGTTTCTAGTTTGACATCAACCGCTTCTAGAGCTTTTGTGAGTAGATTAGTTGTACCTTGAGTCCCAAAGCCAAAAATCATCGAAGCCCCAACATCAAAGCGATAGCCTTCTCTTTCAAAGTATCCTGAACTACCGCCAGGAATCGTATAGCTCTCAAGAACGAGAACCTTGGCACCTTTTGCTGCTAACTGAGTTGCACTCACTAGTCCGCCAATACCAGAACCTATAATGATGGCGTCGAAGCACAGGTGAGCATTTGGATGCGATCGCGAAGAATTAGCAAGCATGAAGATATTAGGTTACAAGAATTCTCGAAATATAGTGTAACGCTTCTTGCGATCGCTCAGCACTAGTGACTAAAGGGTGAGCCTATAAAAAAAATAGGGATCAGTCTGCTACTGCTGACTAACCCCGTCTGCCGATCTTTAAAGAGAGGAGAACACTAAATGTCAATATAAACTTGATTGATAAATCTTGTCAATAGCTAATGCAAATTATTTTCAACAAACTGCAAGAACTCTTCTGTTGAATTGGCAATCAAAGTTACTCAAAGACTGGGAACACCAGAACTTGGGAACGTAAAAAGAATATCTCCCTGTCTCCAAAAATAAACTTAATGTTGAACGACTGACACCAATTTAAAAAATAGTTGCAACAAATCACAATTCTCCTCTGGTTCCCAATAGGTAGCAACCTGAAAGCAAAATGGCATGACAACCTCCCAAGCCGCGTTGGAAGAGAGTATGATGATGCAGACCAGTAATCTGATGAGACTATGACGCTGCAGTTGCGTGTTTACGTTCCACCCCACCCATTAATTCAGCATTGGCTAGGCGTTGCTCGTGATGCTGCTACGCCTTCAGTTCTCTTTAAAAGTGCTATGACAGAATTAGGGCGCTGGTTAACTTATGAAGCAGTAAGAGACTGGCTACCCACGCAAGACGTAACTATAGACACGCCTTTGGCGAGTGCACCTGCAACTTTAGTTAATCCTGAAGCACCGATCGCTGTTGTTCCTGTTTTACGCGCTGGATTAGCTTTACTAGAAGGGGCGCAAACACTGCTACCTTTAGCATCAGTTTATCACCTGGGCTTAGTCCGCGACGAAAAAACACTACAAGCAAGTTGCTACCTGAATAAACTCCCTGAACGGTTCGCGCCAGAGACACGAGTTTTAATCACTGAGCCAATGTTAGCAACAGGTGGCTCAATTATGATGACGTTAGCAGAATTAGAAAAACGGGGAGTTGATCCGAGTTTGACGCGGATCATTTCAGTTGTTGTCGCTCCTCCAGCACTACAAAAAATAGGTGGAGCTTATCCAGGTTTAGTGATTTATACGGCAACAATTGATGAAATGGTTAACGAAGACGGATTTATTGTTCCTGGTTTAGGAGATGCGGGCGATCGCACTTTTGGTACTTAAGATTAAGCTCTCGGCAATAAGCTTAATCACCTACCATTTGAATAAGATGAACTAAGCAGCCGGAGTATAACGATAGTTACTTCATAAAGTCTACAATTTTGTTAATTGGGGAAAATCAATAACAAGCAACTGAGCACCAGGTGACAGTGTATTCCCAAAAGGCGGTAATTAATATGAATCAACGTGATGGCTTTGCCAGTGGTTTTTTAACTGGCACAATTGTTGGAGGGATTGTAGGTGGTGTTATCGGAGCTTTACTAGCTTCCCAAAATACTAATTATGAAGCAACAGGCGATCTTCCCGAAAAGCGCAACTCGAAATCATCCGACAATAATAGACTGAAGCGACGCCCACTCAAAGCAGCATACTCGGATCAGAGTATTGAAACTGCACGGCGCAGTTTAGAAGACAAAATTGCTCAACTCAACGAAACGATTGATGAAGTTCGATTGACACTAGGACAAGTTAATGGCAATCAACCAGATAGCGATCGCTCGGTGTCTCAGGATTCCTAGCACACGACCTGCGGTTAATGTCAATGACTTTGCAGATCTTTCTTGTTAAAGATCCCAAAAGCGTTAATATCGGCTAAATTAAAATCATTCTTGGTTTAAATGCAATTTAGTAACTGACTTCCTATCTATGAGTTCCATTTACTTACTGACAAGTACACTCGTTACATTCATCACCATTTACACCTACATCTTAATCATTCGGGTGCTGCTCACTTGGTTTCCTAACATTGATTGGTATTCGCAACCTTTTGCGGCAATTAGCCAGATTACTGACCCTTATTTAAATCTATTTCGCTCGTTCATTCCTCCATTAGGAGGAATCGATATCTCACCGATCTTGGCTATTTTGCTATTACAAGTAGCAGGTGGTCTAATCGGTGGCTTACCAGGAGCTTTTGCTTACTACTAAACCAATAATCTAACTTATCGTCGAACTTGACCACTAAAACCGGCTGCTTTAAACTGCTTTAACTTTAAAGGAGTAGGTTGATTAGCCGGTACAGAAATCCTTAGCTCAAAATCGCTGGTACCTGGTGGTAATTCAGCAATAGAACCTAAGCGAGTACGATTTTGCATGACGGGTTCGTTGTTGGCATCGTAAATTCTGCCAAAAATATCAGCATCGTATACTGGTTTGTTAGAAGCATTTTCAGCTTTACCAGTCACAATAAAGCAGTTTGCTGCCATTGTAGTCCCACTTGTTACTGCTCCCTCGGAGAGTTCTTGGGGACACTCGTGATAATTGACATTAGTAAGTTTGATTTGGGTGAGTGCTAACGCTGGGGGACTCCATAAAAAAGTTATCAGCCCCATAAAGCAAGTGACGAGAATGACAGTAAAACCGCGATACATAGACAAAGATAGAAAAACATTAATTGTTACCAACCTCAGCTTAAGCTGAGTTTTTTGTAGGGACAAGCATTTTTAGAAGTTTTGTATTCAACTTTATATCGTAGAATAAAGAATCGGGACTTAACTTGCTATGAACCCTACGGAGATTGAAGCTACCCTGCAAGCGGCATTTCAAAACTGCGAAAAGGCTGGCTGCGCTCTGACGGAGCAACAAAAAGAAATTATAATTCAAGCGATCGCACATCAGCATTCACTCGAAAATACAGATAGTGCTTCGACAAATCCACTTGCGGAACTCACTACAGAAGAACGTCGTAGTTTTTGGGAATATATTAAACAACAGCAACAGCAAGATCGTGATTGGAAAATTCAACTGTTGAATGATTGGTTCATGAGCCGTGATTCTGGAAAAGTGCAGTTTATTCGCGATCGCTACGGCTTGCAATGGTTAAATCGCATCAAACCAGTTCACATTGCCGAATATGCAGATGAGACAGAAGATGCTTTGAGACTCAAAGTTGGCGATCGTATTGAAGTCTCAAATGGCTTGTGGGAATGGGTGCAAGAAACAGGACCTTGTCAGCGAGAGTGGTATAGTTGTACTGTGCTTCAAATTAAGGAAGCCGATGATGGCAATAACACAACAAGCTGTATTGTTCGCTTAAGCAATGGTGCAGAATACGAAATTCAAGGCATATACAGCTGGAACCGTTATAATTGGCGTTGGATGTCAGAATAAACTTGACGTTGCAACTTTACTCTAATTTTTCGAGCGCATCACGTACATCAACTAGATGATTGTTAAATACTTCTAGTGCAGCATCTAGAATATTAAAAATAGCTGGGTCACGTACAGAGTAAAATACATAGTTACCTTGCTTACGGCTTGTAACTAAATTGCGACTGCGCAGTACAGCGAGTTGCTGAGATACTGAGGATGGATCGGCTTGAACCCACTGGGCAATGCTATTCACGCTTTGTTCTCCCAGTCTTAAAGCATCTAAAATTTGAATTCGTACTGGATTGGATAATACTTTAAACAGATCAGCTTTAAAATAACTGGGCTTAAACATTACTTACATACCTGTGTATCTTCAAAGCTTTTCAGTTTGCTTAACATTTTAGCATCTGAAAGCGCAAGTTATAACTTGAACAGAGTTAATTTAATTCAAGTTTATATACTCAAATTCTAAAAATTGAGCAGCTGTGTTTTTGCGATCTTGAAGCTGAGTTTGTACTTGTCGCAGTCTATCAAGATATTTAGTAATAGTAATAGTTCCTTCATCGTAAGTGGTTAACAGTTTTTTATGACTAACTCCTAATGGAGAACCGTGGGCATGACTTTGATATCGCTGCATCATTCGTGGTGAAATTGGTTGTTCCAATTCATTAGAAACGATAATAACTTCTGGTTTGCAATAATCAAAAACTGATGGGCAATAACCATCTTCTTTGCCATGATTAGCTGCTACAAAAATATTAACTTGTCGTAAGCGATCGCAAAAATGAGGCGACTTGAGAAGTGACAACCAACCTGCTGTTTTTAGATTACTTGGAAAAATTATATTAATATCTCGATAGGACAAAAAAGTCACCAAGCTCAAGTTATCAGCATTCTGAAATTCTGAGTAATTGTTCCAGAAAAATGAAACGGCGACATCATCAATTTTCATCACCTGAGTACTTCCTACTCCTGGAGGTGTATCTGACATAAAGGCAAGAGCATTTTTGAATCGCTGATTTAAACGTTGTAATCCTGGAAATTTTTCAGCATCAACTGAGGGGTTTGCAAGATAAAAATGAATTGGTAAGCAGTGTTCTAAAGACTGATTCAAAAGATCGGCAAAACCAGATAAATGCTCTTCTGTATAAGCAGGAACAATCAAGCATTCTAGAGAATTGCAATGCTTTTGCACAATATATTGTGAGGGTCTAAATCCTGTGTGCGAATAGCCACTATCAAGAAGTATTGTCCGGTGATCGTCTGTAATCACAACTGCACAGAATCCGCGATCAACATCAAAAATTTTAATTTCCATTGTCTTAATATATATCTCACAAAATGCTACAAATTGACATTTCACTCATAAACACAATCAAACGCAATTGTGTATGAAGCAGTAGGTCGTGCTTGTTTAAGAAACCGCAAGTGTGCTTCTGCTTTTGTCCGAGAAGAAAACTTGGCAACAACAATGGATTGCAGATTAGGAAGGTGACGGACAACATACCACACGGAAGTTGACCTCTCAATCTGATTTTGTAAATAACGCTCAACGTGATTAGACTCAACATCCATGTATCTGTACATCTGAATAAGTTAAATACGCTCAAAGGGCGCAGTTGACTTGGATATCGCTGCTTGCCACACCTTAGCATGGGTGCTAATCTATATGCAAGACTTTGCAGATACAAAGATACAAAGATATATATTGGAGTTGGATAGCACCAGATGACACGAGCAAACCTTCTGAAGATTACTAATTGGCGTGGTGACTTGACTGGAGGGCTGACAGCAGCAATTGTGGCGCTTCCTTTAGCATTAGCATTTGCCGTAGCGAGTGGCGTAGAACCGAAAGCCGGACTTTACACAGCAATTGTGGCGGGGATTGTAGCAGCAGTATTTGGTGGTTCTCCTGTACAGATTACAGGTCCTACAGGAGCAATGGCAGTTATCTTGATTGGGATTGTTGCCAAGTACGGAATTGAAAAAGTGTGGCTTGCTGGGGTAATGGCAGGAATCATTCAAGTTGCCCTAGGAGTTGCCAAGCTTGGTAGGCTGGTCAAATTTATTCCTTATCCAGTTACTGCCGGTTTTACGAATGGCATTGCCATCATCATTTTTTGCGGACAATTGAATAATTTTTTCGGTTTACATTTATCGCGCAGCGAACACTTTTTGCCAGGATTATGGGCAACACTAACGCATCTAGAGGGTGTCAATTGGGCAGCAGTAGGGTTAACCCTGATGGTAATTACTACCAAACTGCTTTGGACGCAGATTACTACTGGCATCCCAGGCTCATTAGTTGGTTTAGTCTTAGCAACAGCGATCGCTGCTTGGTTTGATCTCGATGTCCCCACCATTGGTTCAATTCCGCAATCATTGCCAATACCGCAGACAATTCCTCATTGGAATAACTTTCAGCTTATTCAAGAACTGATGAGTCCAGCATTAGCACTAGCAGCTTTGGGCAGTATTGAATCGTTACTGTCGGCAGTAGTAGCAGATGGCATGACTGTCAGCGAGAAGCACAATAGCGATCGCGAACTTATAGGTCAAGGTTTAGCAAATATCGTCGTGCCTTTCTTCGGTGGTATTCCAGCAACAGGAGCGATCGCCCGTACAGCAGTTAATGTCCGCGCTGGCGGCAAAACGCGGCTTTCTGGTGTCATTCACGGCATTGCATTGGCAATCATTGTTTTAGTATTAGCTCCCTTAGCAGCACAGGTTCCTTTAGCAGCCTTGGCAGGTATTCTCATGGTTACAAGTGTGCGGATGATTGAGTGGGAAGCGATCGGGTTGTTGATGCGAGCAACATACTCTGACTTTGCTGTCATGATTCTTACGTGGCTAGTGACTGTTTGTTTTGACTTAGTATTAGCAGTAGAAGTCGGCTTGATTGCCGCAGGAGCATTGTTTATTAAACGAATGAGTGACCTTAGTTTAGGTAAAGTATCTGAAATAGAAGCCTTTCCGCCTGGTATACCCTTGGAGCTAAGTAAACAAGTTGCTGTTTACCGAGTTGATGGTCCCTTATTCTTTGGGGCTGCTGAGCGCTTTGTGACTTTTTTGCGCGACGAACCAGAAGTAAAATACTTGATTTTACGGTTGCGATTTGTGCCTAATATGGACACTACTGGACTTGTTGCATTAGAAGACATTTACTATGACTTAAAACGACGCAACTGTCGTTTGCTACTAAGTGGTTTGCAACCCCAGGTAAAGCAAATGCTAGAACGTAGTGGCTTACTCGACAAAATAGGTAAAGAAAATTGCTTTGAAACTACTGATGCTGCAATTTGTGCGCTGTCTCCTGAACTTGGATGCCATCAAGAGTTAGTATCTGTTCGTGAGAACTAAACAACTAAATGACCTGTAATTTAATCAGTGCCATACAAGCTTATTTCTTTTTAGAGAAACATTTATACTAGATTTCACAATGCAACAAATTAGCGGCTGTGCCTGTAGTCAACCTCATCAATTTCCTCGTCGTCATTTTTTGCGATCGCTCTTACCTGTAATTGTTGTTCCTGTTTTACTAAAAACCTTACCAGCTAGAGCCGCAGAACATCAGGCGAAAGCATTAGTACTTAGTTGTATTGATTTTCGCTTTCTAGAGACAGAGCGCTATTTCTTGTCGCTGCAACATCTGAGTAATCAATATGATTGGACAGCTTTAGCAGGCGCTTCTCTAGCATTATCTGGTTTTCCCCATACTGCTGAGGCTGAGGTATTTTGGGATCAACTAGAGTTGTCTCACAAGTTACATCACATTACAAAAGTAATTGTCTTAGACCATCAAGATTGTGGAGCATATGCTAGTAAAATCGATCCTGAGTTAAGTAGCGATCGAGAACGCGAACAACAAGTTCATGGAGATTACTTAAATCGAGCTTATTGGGAAATTCGCAAGCGATATCCTGATCTCAATATAGAGCTTTATTTTGTAACTCTTAATGCTGAAGTTCAGGCTGTGATGCCTACACAATCAAGTCTCAGCTAACGCTTGATTAATTGCTGTTGTAAAGCTTGACGCATAATATCGACAGGGACTGATTGCTGTAACCAAATTTGAAGCGCTGCTGCGCCTTGTTGAACGAGCATTTCTAGTCCATCGATTGTCATTGCGCCTTGTTTTTCTGCTTGTTGGAGAAACTGAGTAGGACTCGGAGTGTAAATTAAATCGTATGCGATCGCCTTTGGAGACAAAAGCATCATCTCTGTAATGCTTAATGGCGATGCTTCAGTGTGCGGATGCATTCCCACAGGAGTTGTGTTGACTAATAAGGTTGCTTGAGGAATCAACTGTGGTAGTTTTTCCCAAGCATGAACTTGTAGTTTACTGCTAGTATCTGCATTGTGCCAACTAGCGTAAAATTGCTGTAGCTTTTGCCCGTTACGACCAATCACATGAATTGTCGAACAACCTAATTGAGCGCAAGCTGCTACGACTGCTCTTGCGGCTCCTCCATAGCCTAAAATAACGACTACAGCATTATTCCAATCGCGATTTAAATCTTGCAAAGGAGCAAGAAAGCCTTCAACATCAGTGTTAGTACCTACCCAAGCATCATCCTGACGCCAAACTGTATTAACGGCTCCCACCGCTTGAGCGACAGGAGAAATTTCTGATAGCAACGGTAGAATTGCCTGTTTATGGGGAATTGTGACATTAAAGCCTTTTAAGTTGATTGCTGCAAATCCAGCAACTGCTGTTGTCAAAGCTTCTGGTTTAACTGATAAAGGTAAATAAACATAATCTAGTCCTAAATGGGCGATCGCTGCATTATGCATTACCGGAGACAGCGAGTGTTCTACCGGATGCCCAATCACGCCAAGTAGTTGTGTTTTACCTGTAATCACCTACAAATACCCAAACCAAATAAATGACACATATTAAAGCTCTAACCTCTAACCTCTATCTATTTACATAGATTACATGGTTATAGTCCACGTTAAGATTATTAAAGTAACTTAACATTTATTGAGATTATGCAGGTGACTTCTGCTACTACCTCAATTCCTGGCAAATATTGGCAGTGGCGAGGGCAGTCAATTTATTATGTACGGGCCGGACAATCCTCCCAGTATCCACCCATACTATTAATACATGGATTTGGTGCTTCAACCGACCACTGGCAAAAAAATGTTGCTGGGCTGTCGCGTGATTTTGAAGTATGGGCAGTTGATTTATTAGGTTTTGGGCGTTCTGCTAAGCCAAAGTGGCAATACAGCGGAGATCTATGGCGCGATCAGTTGTATGACTTTATTCAAGAAGTCATTGGTCAACCAGTTGTGTTAGCTGGTAACTCTTTGGGTGGATATACTAGTTTGTGTGTTGCTGCTCAGCGTAAAGATGCAGCTGCGGGATTAGTTTTATTAAATAGTGCAGGACCTTTTAACGAAGATCAGCCTACGCCTGAATCTGAAGCAGTACAATCAGAGATTCAACCACCAAAACAGTCTGATTTTATCCAAAAATTTTTGCAAGAGTCGGCAAAGTGGTTTTTTCAGCAACCCTTAGGACGTTTCTTATTATTTCAGTACATCCGTCAACCTTGGGTTATCCGGCAAACCTTAGAAAAGGTATACCTTGATAAAAGTGCGATCACAGAGCAATTAGTAGAAGACATTTACCGTCCTGCTTGCGATCCTGGTGCCATCGATGTTTTTGCCTCTGTGTTCAGTACTCCTCAGGGAGAAAAAGTTGATACGCTGCTAAAACAGTTAGATTGTCCCTTACTGCTGTTGTGGGGAGAAGCAGATCCTTGGATGAATGCTAGAGAGCGATCGCCTAGGTTTCGCAAGTATTATCCAGAATTAAAGGAATATTTTTTATGGGCAGGACATTGCCCTCATGATGAAGTGCCAGAACAAGTTAACTCTCTGTTAAGCGACTGGGTACTCACATTGAGTCGCTAATTGCGAATCACTAATCAAATGTCAAGGGTCTAGCCAGAATAGATGGACTAGACCCTTTAGGAAATAAGACTCAACTTCTTCAAATTGAATTTGGAATAGAGAGGTAAGTGGAATAACAACTAAGGTTTACTAGTTTCGCAACTCCAGCATAGAAGTGTCTTTCTTGACCAAGGTTAGGCGTTACCCATGTTAGGTGTGTTGCCTCTGAAGCTATGCTTGGTATTTGCTGTTGATAGTTCTACGACGGGAGACACCGAGCCGAGAACCTTTCCTTTTTGGATGTGGTTTTATCCATCTGGTGCCTTAATATTTAAGTTATCACGTTGTTTGATAACTGCAAGTAGGTATTTACTCAAGTTTAAAAGTCTTAGAACTTTGCAACAACAACCGACACATTCAGCAACACACCAATAACTTTCCTTTGTAAACCCCCTAACCTCTGACCTCCAAACCCCGACCCCTCTTCTTCCTACCAATTCCACATCACTGGGTTTTCGTCTAAATGGTCAGTCACAATGCGACCAATAGCGTCAATTTCTGCTAGTTCTTCAGTACTGAGTTGTACTGTAGCAGCTTTAGCGTTACCAACAGCTTGTTCTGCGGTTCTAGCACCAACAATGGCTTGGGTTTGAGGCTGGGCAATTAGCCACGCGATCGCCAAATTTGCAAGAGAAGCTTGATGGCGTTCAGCGATCGGACGAAGTTTTTCTAGGGCTTGCTGCGCCCGTTCGTAGTTTTCGCCTTGAAACAGCTTATTCTTAGAACGGTTATCTTGGGAATCAAATTGATGACCTTGACCAAATTTTCCTGTTAATAACCCTTGAGCGAGAGGAGAATAGGCAAGAATCGAAATGTTATGCTCAACACAATAAGGCATCACGTCTTTCTCAACCCAGCGCCAAAACAGCGAGTAAGGCGGCTGAATGCTATCAATGCGTCCGTGTTGTGCAGCTTCTTCTAGCTGAGGGCGCGAGAAATTAGAAACCCCGATCGCCCGAATTTTACCTTGCTGCTTTAATTGATTTAAAGCACTCATTGTTTCTTCGATAGGGACAGTTTCTGTGTTAAAAGAACCCGAAGGCCAATGAATTTGGTAGAGGTCAATATAATCAATTTTCAGATTTTTCAGCGAGCGATCGCAAGCTTCGAGTACTTGATCGTGTTTCAAGTGATTGGCAAAAACTTTTGTAGCGTAAACAATGCGATCGCGTGGTACATCAGTTAAAGCTTGTGCAATGACTTGTTCTGAGTGACCATTACCATATACTTCTGCTGTATCAATTGTTGTCATTCCAGCATCCACTGCAGCGCGAATAGCTTTGATACATTCTTCATCCTCAATACCAACCCACTGTTTTTGACCAGCTTGCCATGTTCCCATCAAAATGGGAGTAATGTAGATATCAGTTGTGCCTAAGCGTCGCTTCTCCATTTTTACCTCATAGTGTTCTTTGTTTATTGTGCAATGCAGTTGGGTAATGGGTAATGGGTAGTATATCTATACAATTTGAACTACAGCAACTGAGTCAAAGCAAAAGCGATCGCTGCACTACCCAGAGGAACCGTCAAATTATCTATACCAAATTTAGAGAAAGCTTCTAGACTAGTAGCAACTAGGGCAATAACTAGTGAAATCATCCAGGTTTGCCAGATGTTACCTTGTATACCCAGAAAAATCAGGCTACTAACGATGTAACTGACGACAGCCATTGTCAAAGAACCTTCCCAGCTTTTTTGAATTCCCCAAATTTTGTAGCGATGCTTACCAAATTTTTGACCAATTAAGGCAGCTAAACCATCACCCCACGTCATTACCAAAATGCCTAAAGCTGCATATTGAGGTTGTTCTACAGACCAAAACCAGGCAACTAAGATGCCAATACTCACCGCGTAAAAAAACGTGCCAAGGCTTTGGCGTCCAACACTATTAATTCCAGGCAGAAGCGGAAATTTATATGAGAGCAGGGTAACAACACTTGCTACAATTGAAGCACCAATACCTATACTTGCAGGGATATTTAGCCACCAAGCCAACAAAATGATGTTACCTGTGCCAATGTGAACAATCTTGCGCGTAATTTCTGAGTCGGCACTAGTATAGCGATTGGCAATTAATGCTATTAATAGGATCGCACCTATCCAGGTTCCTACAACAGTAATTGGCTGCCACAATGGTACTGATTCTAACTGAGTTAAAGTAAGCAAGGTCTTGACTTAAGCTGAATGTAAGTATTCTTGTTACACTGTATCGAGAATTTGGCTCTGTGATGAAACGTCTGATTCTTTTCTTAATTCGCGGCTATCGTATTTTAATTTCACCGCTGTTTCCTCCTACTTGCCGCTTTCATCCTACCTGTTCGCAGTATGCAATGGAAGCAGTTGAACGCTTTGGAGCATGGCGTGGCGGAATTTTAGCAGTGCGACGGGTGCTGCGTTGTCATCCTTGGCATCCAGGTGGTTACGATCCAGTACCGAAATAACTGCATCAGCTTGGCGAATAAATTCGCAGCTCAACTAACTAAGTCCACCTGCGTGGACTTACTGGTAGATCTTTTGCTTGAGTGTGCGCTCGTCACACTTTTGATTCAAACACTAACCTACTGCTGAAGCTGTATTGCGCTTTAATATTCCATCTTCCATGTGAATGATGCGATCGGCAACGTCTAAAATTCGATTGTCGTGGGTTACTAGCAAAATTGTGCAGCCTTGCTCTTTGGCAAGAGTTTGCATTAAGTTGACCACATCTCGACCGGATTTGCTATCCAAAGCCGCAGTAGGTTCATCTGCAAGTACTAGTTTAGGATGGCTAACCAGAGCACGGGCGATCGCAACCCTTTGTTTCTGTCCGCCAGATAAATTATCAGGATAATAATTGATGCGCTCTTTTAATCCTACTTGTTCTAACATCCCAATTGATCGCGCTTTCATCTTTGTGGGAGGTATCTCTCGATGCAATTCCAAACCCATTTTGACGTTTTGTAACGCTGTTAAGCTGCTATGCAAGTTGTGTGATTGAAAGATGTATCCGTGGTATTTTCGGGCTTGCGTGAGTTGTTGAGATGTTGCGCCGCACAATTCTTGCCCCAAAACTTGTAAGCTTCCAGATTGGGCAGAACGCAATCCCCCAATCAACGTTAGCAATGTTGTTTTTCCAGAACCCGAAGGACCCGTCATAATCACAATCTCGCCTGTGTTAATTTCGAGATTGATATCAAATAAGACTTGCTTGCGAAGTTGACCTTGACCAAAGTAGTGGTTGAGGTTGTGAACTGAAATAGCGATCGCCATTGTTCATTCCTAAAACATATCTGCTGGATCGGCGGACTGGAGTTTACGAGTGGCAATTGCCCCCGAAAGCGCACACATCACAACTGTTAGCACTAAGACAAACACAGCCCTTGAAGCTGTCATATAAATTGGTAAAGCAGTTGCGTTAGCAGCTAGGGCATAAAGTCCCAAAGGAAGAATAGCACCAGGGATAAATCCGAGAAATGCTAGGATAATTGCTTCTTCAAACACAACGCTCAATAAGTAGGAATTGCTGTAGCCCATTGCTTTAAAGGTGGCGTACTCCTTGATGTGCGCGTTCACGTCAGTTGATAGCACTTGATAGACAATCACAACGCCAACAACAAACGCCATTGTAGTTCCTAACCCAAATACAAATCCGATTGGGCTTGCACTTCTCCAATAGTTTTCCTCAAATTGCACATACTCTTGAGTTGTCAGTACGCGGACATCTTCAGGTAAATGAGATTCTAAGGCAGCAGCAACTTGTTGAGGATCGTATCCTGATTTCACTTGGATCAACCCCAGACTAACACTAGCAGCATCTCGTCGTGGAAAGAGACCCAGAAAAGTTTGATCGCTCACCATTAAGTTGGCATCTGCGCCAAAAGACGCTCCCAAGCTAAACAGTCCGGCAATTGTTAATGTCCGGCGATCAACTTCAGTCGTCGTTGTTGTTCCTTGCTCTACTTGGGCGATCGCCTCTGCATACTGACCTCTAGCACCGCGATCAAAAAGAACTGTATCCGGTAACTTCAGCTTGTCAAGTTGTTGATTAACTTCTGGTAGGTCAAACGCTGGCTCGTCGGGTGCAAATCCTAACACTTGCACAGTGGCATTGAGGCGAGTTTGAGGATTTCGCCAAGTGATGCTGTTGATGTACAGTGCGGTTGACGTTTGCACACCTGGAACATCTTTTGCTTGAAATAGTCGCCGCCGTGAAAAGGTAGATAAATTTTGCAGATTAAGGGCTTTGGGACTGAGCAAAACAATGTCAGTTGACATCGCACGACTGACACGGGTATTACTGTCATATAATGCATTTTGAAAGCCCAGCTGCATAAACATCAGCACATCTGCAAAGGCGATACCTGCTAGTGCAACCAGTAAGCGACCTTTCTCGTGACTCAGTTGCAGCCATCCAAGAGGAGTGCGACGCTGTAATTGTTGAATGAAGCCGATCATTGTTCAATAAACCTTCTGTATAAATCGCAAACTTCCTCCGACTTCAGTCGGAGCTACCCAAGCAAAGTGTACCTTCGTACACTAAGACAAGATTTTTACTGGTAATTCCACGGAGGTGGACTTTGTTTATAGTGTGCGAATTTATTCGTAATTCTTTTCATGCAGGAGATTCAATCACCACCTGAACTTGCAGATTCGTAAATTGAGCAGCTTTTTGACTAGAGGCATCATCTAAGTTGATTTGCACCTCAATCACTCTGGCATCGATATTGGCACTCGGATCGGTGTTGACGATCGCTTGTCGGCGTACTTGAGAACCAACCCATTCAACTGTCCCTGTTAATTCACTCGCAATTGAATCGCTTGTGACTCGAACTCGTTGCCCGACTTGAACTTTACTGATATCGCTTTGATAGACTTCTGCGATCGCTTGCATCTGCTGCGTTTGCCCAATCTCTGCAATGCCATCTGTCGAAACCACTTCACCCGCTCGTGTATAAATATCTAGCACTTCACCATCAATCGGAGAACGCACTACTGATTGCTCAAAACTTGCCTTTGCTTGATTGCGGGCAGCGATCGCTCGATTCACTTGTGCTTGTGCCGAACGCACATCGACAGGACGCACCTCAGCAATTTGCTCTAGCGTTGCTCTTGCCCTGTTTAACTCCGCAGGAGTTGTCAAACGCAGGCGATCGAGATTAACTTGCGCTTCTTGGACAGATTTTTGAGCCGTGTCTAATGCTAAGCGTCTGCTGTCACGTTCAGATGCGGAAATTGCTCCTTCTTGATACAGTAATTGATAACGATTAAACTCGGCTTGGGCATTTTGTAACTCAGATTGCAAGCGAGCCACAGTTGCTACTTGTGCAGCAATATTGCCTTGGCGTTCTGCGCTTAATCGAGCAATTTCTGCTCGTTGTGCATTGATTTCACCTTGTTTTGCACCTGCTTGAATGACGTCGAGTTGAGTGCGTGCCACATTTACTTGTTCCTCTGCTTCTTCAAGAGCAGCTTTACGTTGATCGTGCGAGTCCAGAATGGCAATAACTTGACCTACTTGAATGCGATCGCCTTCTTGCACTAGTAATCGCTCAACTCGATTGCCTTGACTTGACGTTGGAGCCGAAAGTTTAATGACGGTACCCCGTGGCTCTAATCGCCCTAGTGCAGTGACTGTTTCAATTACAGGAGTTATCACAGGTGCATCAGCCTCTTGTTGATTCGATGCCACTCGCATCCATCTATATGTCATTGCACTACCGACGCCCAACAGTATAATTCCCGCAATTATCACTCCTCGCTGGGATATTGCTTTAATAAATTGATTCCGACTCTGAATCGTATCTTGCATAAGTCACATCCTGAAAGCGCAGATATATTAAGTTAGTCCAACCTTACAGAAGTAGGCTTTGAGGTCTTCTAAAGAACAGTCTGGCGAGAGTAATGCAATGTAGTTATCTGGTCGCAGCAGTACTTTGAATGGTTTTTGACTACCAAAAATTTCCACAACTTTTGGGTAAAGCGGAATGATCTGAAAATCGATACACTCACCGAATTCTTCAAGTTCCGGTTTCAGATACTCATCATTGTGTTGCCCATCAGAAAACACAAGTAAGTGAAACTTAGGACTGCGCAACTGATCGTAAACGTTCTCGCCACTGACTAGAAAATACGGCATTCGATCTCCGGCTTTGACCTCGAAGTGGCTTTGCTGATGTTGGCTTAAAGAACTGTCGCGGTAGTCTAGTCCAATTTGCGAAATCATGGGAAACAGAAACTCTTTTGCAGCACTAAACTGGGTCACAAACCCCGCAATGCTTGGAAAAATATTGTCGCGGAAGAAACGAAAATACCAGCGATCGCTTGCTGCAACCTCAAAAAATTGGTCAGTCGTCTGTAACAACCGTTTCGCATTCGCTACGCGTTCCTCGTTGTAAGTTGCTAGCAATGAATTGTGAGCATTACCCCGTAAAACGAAAGCCAGCTTCCAAGCAAGATTATAAGCATCCTGAATACCCGTGTTCATGCCTTGTCCCCCCGCAGGCGTATGAATATGTGCCGCATCACCTGCTAGAAAGCATCTACCAGCTGAGAACGTCTCTGCCCGCCGAGTATGCACTTTGTATGTCGAAAACCAATGTAAAGCTGTAATTTCTAGCGGTTGTTGCACCAATTGCTTGACTTTAGGTTCGACTGCATCAAACAGGATTTCTCGATCAATTTCATCTTCATACTCAGGCAAGTTACCGATCAGCCGCCAGCGTTTTTCATCTTGCATCGGCACCATCAGCACAAAGGAGTCATGTCCTAATACTGGATATGCTGTGCCCTCATCTTTTGAAAATTCCATCTGCACATCCGCCACGTAAAACAAGCGTGGATGCGTTGAACCTTCAAAGGGTAAACCGAGAATCTGCCGAGTAGGACTACTCGCACCATCACACCCCACTAAATAAGATGCTTCGATTATTTGCGTTTCGCCACTGATGGTTTTGACCACCACTCTTACATTGTCTGCATCTTGTGTTAATGATTCCAATTCGGTCTGCCACAGCACAGCCTTACCGTTACGCTGGAGATGCTCGTAAAGCAAATGCTCGTTTTTGCTTTGTTCAAATACAAGCATAAATGGAAACGGACTAAGCCCTGCACCAAAGTCTGAAAAATCGAGGCGGGCACTAACTTTACCGTCATGCATGAAGGCAACTTGTTGTACCTGTTCTCCCCCAGCAACAGCTTTTTTCGCCAAATCTACCTGGTCGTAAATTTCCAACGTACGAGCATGCACTACCAGCGCCTTGGATAGCTCAGTAACTCCTTCTTTCTTGTCAAAGATGACAAAATCAATGTTGTAGCGCATCAACTGCACAGCAAGCGAAAGCCCTGTGGGTCCTGCGCCGACGATAATGACGTTTGTTTGAATGGTGTTTTGCATACTTTTGTGCCTCCTGTTCCAGAAGCAATAAACTAAACTGAGTAGTTCATTTAATAATAGACTAGACTGACTAGTTTAGAATGTCAAGGTAAGATTGATGATTCAACCTTAAGGACGACTTGGCATGAGACAGGCAAAACCTGGACGTACAGATAGACAGCTTTCTCCAGAAAAAACCGCAGCCATTTTAGAAGGTGGAATGCAAGAATTTTTAACTCATGGTTATGCAGCAACAAGTATGGATCGAGTTGCGATCGCCGCCAAAGTTTCAAAAGCGACAGTGTATAGTCACTTTCAAGACAAAGAAAGTTTATTCATTGCGCTCATTCAACGTTTAGTCGAGCAAAGATTCCAATCTATTTTTGGTACAGCAGACGATCAAATTTTCCAAATGCCACCCCAAGTTGTTCTGAGAAATTTTGCTAATCGAGCCTTAGATATAGAGACAAGTGAACCTCAGTTTCTCAATTTTATGCGGCTGATTTTGGGAGAGTCGGGACGATTTCCGCAATTAGCTCGTGCTTTTGTTCGTAATATTGAGCAGACTGCATTTAGAAGGCTCTGTTACTATTTTACAAATTGTCCGCAACTTAAGCTATCTGATCCTGAAGCAACAGCAAGAATCTTTGTTGGTGCTGTTGTGCATTTTATGATTGTGCAAGAGATGTTACATGGTAAGGAGATTATGCCAATGGAACGCGATCGCATTGTCAATGGTTTGATTGACTTGATTGTAGAACCGCAGCTCACAGATAATTTTGATACGGGTTGCAACACAGCATCAAGCGGCTAGCTGCACCAATAGCTATTTAAAACTCAATAACCACTCATTTGTCATTTGTGGAGATTGCAAATGCACGACAGATAGTTGCACGTACTCTGATTGCTGAAACAGTGCAGGATACTTTTTGCGATTACGTTGATAGGTTTGTAACATCCATAGCAAGATGGACTCTTGAGTAAAGAACGATTTCCAAATACTTTCACGATTGCCATTCCAAAGTTCCTCTTGTTTAAGCGATCGCCGCAATGTTCGCCGCAAAAGTTGCCTCATAACTAGCCAGAATGAGTAGTCTAGAAAGACAACTGTGTCTGCTTGACTCCAAACGATATCACGAACTTTACTGTAGTTACCATCTATAACCCAGCGATCGCCCTTAAGTGCCTTCAACACACGATCTCGAAACACTTGTTCTGAAGCCGCTGTCCAATTTGGCTCCCAGTATAGTGCGTCTAACTCAATATGAGGGATTTGAAAGTGTTGAGCAATGTTTTGCGCTAAAGTTGTTTTCCCTGAGCCTGTAGTTCCAACAATAGAAATCCGTTGACCACAAGTGTGAAAACCTTTTTTCATAAGTTCAACTTCTATACTATAACTTCGCTTCTGTAAAGATTTAACTTCATCGATTGTTTCAGACTCACATAAGATAAGTTCAGCAGTTACCTTCGGCAACTCCACCAAGTCTCCTTTCTGTTCATGTCATCGACTTGTTATGCCACACTGCTTACCTATCAAGCATTCTCATTCTCAGGGTTGTATAGTCTGAAGCAGACTCAGAAAGGAATAGACATGATTTGATTAATCCATTCCTCAGCAGTGGAAGCTTCCCAAATCAAGATGAGGGTCTCAATTGCTTCATTAATTGACAAACGCTGAGAGAGAATTAAAACGCCGGAACTAGTTTGAGATAGTACAAATTCTCCAAATTCAACAGGCATCGTTTTCCGATCGTGAGTCACTAAAACTCTTCTCTCCTTTGCTGCGCTTACCAATACCTCCTGATCTTTCTTACCCTCAAAGCCTGCTGCATTAGCTGACTGAAAATCAAGATTTGGTTGCCTGCGCAATACTCCACTTACAATCGATTGCTTAAGATCAGCATCGGCTTGGAAGCGAACCTTCTTCATGCTTTGTCCTGTTTCTGGATTTGAGCAGCTTTTAGTTTCTGGTATAAAAGTAAGTTTTTTTCTCTGAGGGACTGCTGCAATTCCTCAAACTCTGCTTCTCCCTCTTTTAAGTACCGATCAATCAGTTCTCGATTGGCAAGGTAAAAAGCAATGCCACCATAGATTTG
The DNA here is from genome assembly GCF_002749975.1 of Gloeocapsopsis sp. IPPAS B-1203. Classification (NCBI taxonomy): domain Bacteria; kingdom Bacillati; phylum Cyanobacteriota; class Cyanophyceae; order Chroococcidiopsidales; family Chroococcidiopsidaceae; genus Gloeocapsopsis; species Gloeocapsopsis sp. IPPAS B-1203. The sequence continues at coordinate 86,394 of NZ_PEIG01000014.1, forward strand.
TTCGAGTTCAAGCAAAGGAAAATTTTGGGCAATACTTTCCGGAGACTCACCGTTTAAGAAACCATACACAACTGAATCAAGAGAAACACGAGTTCCCTCAATCCAGTACCCTCTATCTCGTTGCTCAACATATTGCTTTGTTAAGACTGGTGATGCTGTCATAAAACCAATCACTACTCTCTATTTACGATAGTAATTGGAATTCGTCGCCACTATGTTATGCGAGATTTGATTCTGAATTATGTATTAATGGCTCAAGACACATGAGCAAACAAAGCTAATAAGATTTTTATCAACTACTTAAGGTATAGTTTTTGTTGTCCAACTATATGATGGCTTTGCAGGAGTCGCGGTGCGTGGTGGGGTGCTACGTCGCGGTTGAGTTGCTGCGGGGCGGCGGACAGTTCTTGTTGTCGTTCGATTAACAGGGCGTGGTTGAACGCGTTTAACTGGAACTACTGGAGTACTTCTGCGTTGAGGAGTCACTCGTTTTGTAGTAGTTGGCGTGACGGTGCGTCTTGGAGTTGTCGTAGATGCAGTTGCGATCGCAGCAGTACGGACTGCTGAAGTTGTGTTCTGAGGGCTAGTTGTTGACTGTGCTGTAACAGCAGTTTTCTTAACTTCTGCAAGCTTTGATTCTGCTGTTTGAATAATTGGCTGTGTTTGTTGTTGCCAATAGACTGTATCTAAAACTTTGTTCGCTTCAGCGATCGCTTGTTCCCATTTTTCAGCTTTGAGAGCAGTTTTAGCAGCTTCGAGGTGTTGATTGTTACTTTGCCACTCAGTGTTCCATTGTTTGATTGTTGTTTGCACTTCTGAATAAATCGGACTCAATTCAGGAATGTGTTGCGCGATCGCGATCGCTTGCTGCAGATCGCCTGATTGATATTCGTTAGTTGCGGTTTCTAAGATACTGTTTGACCACTGTCCAATCAGCTGCTGAACATTTTGATAAAAAGCTGCTGAAGATGGTATTTTACTGGCTTCTGTAATTGCTGCATGAAAGTTCCGTTCTCCTGCAAATCTTATAGCTTGGGCAACTTGACACTCATATAAAATTGACTGCGCATCTGCGTCATAGCTGGATTTCTCTAACAAATTAGAAGCCTGACTAACGCACTCTTCATATCTTCCTTCTGCTTTGAGTGACTTCATTTGTGCTATCGGCTTAGAGATACTAGGACGTGGTTGCCAGTAAATTGCATATCCTGCAACTAAGCTCAAAATAATTGCTGTAATTCCTGCACCAATGCGCAGCTTGTATTGACTTTGAACCGTATGACTAGTACTTACACGGTTATTTGAGGGTGGATCAATGTCAGTGTTGTTAACTGAATTGACTTGCAGTGCAAAAGTACTTGTCTGGTCAGATAGGGGTTGTGGGGGGAGGGGTGGTGGCAGTTGGGCAACACTCATTTGACGACTGGGAGCAAGCGATTGCGCTCTTCTCAGCGCTGGAAGCGATCGCTCCATGATTGGGCTAACTAACTGCGAGCTAATTTGACCAGTATACAGCTCTGTAGATCCTGCTAAGGTGACTGGAACAACGTGTTGAAGTTCTGATGTTCTGGTGTCTTCAGTAAAAATGATAGTGCTTTGTGGCGGACATGGTAGCGGCACTTGTTCTAATAAAAAGTCTGCTGTATTTGCTGGTTCTTCTGGTATGTTGATGCGTGCGAGATCTTGCAAAACTTCTGTTGCTGTTTGATAGCGATCTTTAAAGTGGTAACGCACCATTTTTGAAAGTAAGTGAGCAAGTGCTGAGTCAACTTGCGCTACTATGTGTAACCACAAAATTTCGCCCGTGTCCAAATCTTCTTGAAAACGCATCGGACTTAGACCAGTTAGGGCTTGAATGCCAATAATACCTAAGGCATAAATATCACTATTCGGACGTGGTCTTCCTCGCCCTTGTTCAGTGGGCATATATCCTGGCGTGCCGATACCAATTGTTGCTGGGGTTCCTAGAGCAAAACTTGTTTTTGTTTGTCCGTGGGCAGTCACAACTTGCGTCCACGCTTGCTTTACTGAACCAAAATCAACTAAGACTAACTTGTTGTCCTCTTGGCGTTGAATTAAGTTGTTTGGCTTGATATCGCGATGAATCACTCCTTGGCTGTGGACGTATTCTAAAATGCCTAAAACTTCACGTAACATATGATAGACTCTTCCCTCGCTCCAGTGTCTATCTGCTTGTAACGCTACACTTAATGGATGACCTTGAATAAAATCTTGAACTAAGTAAAATTCTTCGTTTTCCTCAAAGTAAGCGAGTAGTCTCGGGATTTGGTCATGACTACCCAGCTTCTCTAAGGTTTGCGCTTCAGATTGAAACAGACGCCGCGCATTCTCTAAAAAACTGGAGTTGCTGCTAGCAGGCTTGAGGTGTTTTACAACACATCTAGGACTACCTGGTCGGTGGATGTCTTGGGCAACATACGTTTGACCAAAGCCACCAGTGCCTAAAACATCTACGATTTGGTATCGCCCACCTAGCAATTTGCCTATCATCGCTTGACTCTCCCCAAGAGTTGAATCGCTTTGGTAAAAGTGACAACTACTACACCACTTTTACTAATTTGAATTCATTGATCAGCTTAAATTTCAGTTTAAACAAATTAAAAAATAGTTGCTAATTTAATGGATAATTCAATGAAAAATGCCACAATTTCCGGTATGTTTTTTTTTGTAAAGTTTAGGAACAAAATTGCCTTCAGTAGCTTCTACGCGCTTTATTCGCATACTCTATTTACAAATCAGCAACACCTAATAATCAGGAGTGATATGCAAAAACACGTACATTTTTTTGTAGCTACGCATACAAATCGGATTTTGTCAACATTAGTAATTTTGGATAACAGCTTTTCAGAATTTGCTTGTTCTATTAAGAGATGTAAGTTTCCACAATAATTTTGACATAAAATGACAATATTTTCTGCTGAATTTGCTAGGAATAAGTCAAATACATTAAATTGATGAATTGCGACAATTCAAGCTAGGTTGCAGGAATCTATTCGTTAGATTAGCTTTCTCAATCAGAGAGTTTTACACTGAACCGATGAATAGCCAAAAGCCTCGGTAGGCTAATACAGTTAGTTGTGCAATCACCGAAAAAGGTAGCTATGTCTTTACAAGCAATTGTGTTTACCGCGCTTCCAGTATTAAATTTTAGTGTTATGCCGTTATCTGCACTACCAGCAATACCACAGCTAACAGCAAGACATCAACAGCTACAGACTCAAAATATCTTGGCAGCGGCAAATGTGTGGCGCGGGAAACTCTCAGTAGATACAATTAGCGGTGGTCATGCTCGACCAATATACACAGTAAAATTTAGCCCCAATGGACAAGTTCTGGCTAGTGGGAGTGGCGATCGCACTGTGAAAGTTTGGAATTTGGGTGCCAAAAAGCTGCAATACACCTTGACAGGGCACAAAGACTGGATTAGTTCAGTAGCATTCACTCCAAACAGCCAAATTTTAGCAAGTGCAAGTGGTGATAAAACAATCAAATTATGGGATCTCAAGTCAGGTAAAATCATCCGCACGCTAGCCGGACACAAAGATTGGGTAAGTTCTATTGCCTTTAGTCCTAACGGTGTGATTTTAGTGAGTGGAAGTAATGACCGCACCATCAAAATATGGGATATCAGAACAGGACAACTTCTCCGGACAATTACAGATGATGGAGGCGTAGCAGCGATCGCAATGAGTCCAAATGGAGAAATGATTGCTACTGGTACTTTTCGCCAAAGAGCAAACCTCTGGAGTATGAAAACAGGTAAGTTACTTCATTCTTTATCAGGACACGCAAGACCAATCTACACAGTTGCCTTTAGTCCTGACAATAAAACCCTAGCTAGTGGGAGTAATATTGGAGAAGTCAAACTTTGGAATACCAGTAATGGCGAACTTCGGCGTACTATAGTTGCACACAAAAAAGAAGTGACAGCAATTAGCTTTAGTGGTGATGGCGAAACTTTTGCAACAGCGAGTGAAGATCGAGTTATTCGACTGTGGAATATGGAAAATGGAGAAGTTGTTCGCAATCTTGCCGATCACTCTCAAGGAATCACGAGTGTAGCTTTTAGTCAGAATGGGCTAAATTTTGCTACTGCTAGTAAAGATCGCACGATTAAGATTTGGCGTGTTTCTCCTACTGGCTCTATAAGTTAGCGGTGAGTCGTTAGGTAAATAATTTTTGTGAATATTTCTTGCCTGAATATGGTAAAGATTTTAGGTGGATCGCAAGTAAAATTTTTACCTCTATTAAACCTACTAGGTCTGCAATGACGCTCAACTATCAATCGGATACTTTAAATGGGTCTTTTGAGTCGAATAGCAACTCACTGTACACTAACAGTTTCAATGAGTCGCAGGCTTTAAGTACACTTTCACCTTTAAGACAGCATTCTTCAATTCAAGCTGCAGCAAGTGGTCCTGAAATTGAAATTCAAAACCTCGACAATGTACCTTATAGCGATCGCCTTGTTTTTAGTCGTATTGGTAGCTTGAGCGACCCACCTGCTAATGGAGTTCACGATACAGTTACGCTGCGAACCAAAAACTTAGGTACTAGCCCTCTGAGAATCACAGGCGTACCAATTACAGGACCGTGGGAATTACTCAATAATATTCAGGTTCCCATGACAGTTGCTCCTGGAGGACAGCTGGATTTACGAGTTCGCTTTAAAGCAACGAGTGGCAATATTCATAATGGGACATTAACCATCAAGTCTAACGATGCTGATGAGGCAAACAAAGTTATTCAACTTTCGGGTTTCTGGCAATCAGTATCTGAAGGTAATCAAGAACCCAGTCTAAATGAGATTTTGCGAGTTTTTGGCTATCAAACAAAAGTGACTGGTCCTGGACAAAAACTCAATCAAAATGGTTTAGTACAAGCAGTAGGCGATGAAGTTCTTTCCGCCTATTGGCAACGGGCAAATGCTGCTCAACCTGTCACTGTGAGACAATTAGCGGCTTATCATACCCAAGATAAAACTGCGACAATTTTCTGGCATAGCAAAGGTAGCGACGCAACTAAGGTTGTTTTTACCCATACAGGTGTTGATGGACAAACGCTGCTACCACGTAAACGAGATTTGGTGCAACCTGCACGAGGTTCTTTTACTCCCAATGGAGCTTTTGGCTTTAAAATTGACCAAGAGTGGAGCGATCCAACAAAAAATAATCAATTAATTGACCAACAAAAAGGTAGTCCTGGACCTAGTGGTCATCACGTTCGTTTTTGGGCAGTTCGCGATCGCCAAGGACAAGTGATTCCCAACACTTGGATTGTTGCAATGGACTACTCTGGAATTAACTACGATTATCAAGACAACGTTTATTTAGTCAGCAACATCAAACCAGAAACGCGAAATACTCTGTATCGAATTAATGTAGGAACTAACACTTCTTTTACAGATAGCACAGGTAAAGTGTGGTCTTCTGACACAGGGAAAGGCTGGTTTTCACCAACAAATGCACAAGCAGAGAATGCTGGGAATGTGCAGATCGCAAATACAACTAGTGATAAGCTTTACCAAACTTATCGCGGGAAAATTGCCAATAACACTCCTCTAGCATCGCGCGTGATTAACTTTAACCTCCCAGTTAGCAATCCAAGTAATCTTGAAGTGCGATTACATTTTGCCGAAACCTACTGGGGTGCACCTGGTAGGGGTCCTGGTGGTGTTGGTAGACGCGTGTTTGATGTCCTCGCAGAAGGTAAACTTGTGATGAATAACTACGACATCTCAAAAGCTGCTGGTGGTGCTTTAAACGCAACAATGGTCGCAATTAGAGGTGTAAGAGTTACTGATGGCAAGTTAACTCTCACTTTTAAAGCAGAAAAAGACTTTCCTTTGATTTCTGCTATTGAAGTCTTACGGCTCTAATATAGCTAAGGAATTACCTACCCGTAATTAAGTTACCTTACTAAAACCCACATGGAGAAGCCTTATCAGCAAGTTCCAATTTTAGAGTGTCACGAACCACTTGTTCCGATTCCTCTAGAAAAGTTTGCGGTGGTTTCTCCCCATCCTTATCAGCAATTGGGAGCGGTTTATGGCGATCGCTCTCCTTATTATTTACGTCAAAGTGTCGTATCAGCTTTACTTACTGCTCAAACTGAACTACAAAGACAGTATCCTGCTTGGCGAATTCTGATTTTTGATGCTTATCGCCCTGTAGCTGTGCAGCAATTTATGGTAGATTACACGTTCGGGCAAGTTGCGCGTACTGCTGGGTTGTCAGTAGATAGTTTATCTGCGTCTCAGTGCCAAGAAATTTGGCAACAAGTTTATCAGCTTTGGGCAGTACCTAGTTTAGACAAGCGCTATCCACCCCCACATAGTACTGGTGCAGCAGTAGATGTCACACTTGTCAATAGTATGAATGAGAATGTTGAGATGGGTTCTGCAATTGATGAATTATCAGAGCGATCGCATCCTGATTACTATGCCACTAGTATTTGTGCTGAGGCACAACAATATCACCATCATCGCCAGATACTATTTAAGGTGATGCATTCTGCAGGCTTCCAACGTCATCCTAGTGAATGGTGGCATTTTTCCTTGGGAGATCAAATGTGGGCGTATCTAACACAAGCCAATTGTAACGATCCCATTGTTGCACGTTATGGTCGTGTGGATTAAGCACCTTATTGGCTACGCCGAGAAACAAGAAAAACTTTAGAAATTATCGGATTCTCCAAAGTTGACCGATAGGGTGAATTATTTCTAAATTATAATTTGGACTTTGTTCAAGAGCTGCTAGTAAATCTGCCTCTGGTCTAAATAAGAAAATATCACTAAATTGACTGATATCTGTAGAAATTTCAGTCTCACTTACTAATAAGATACTTACTTTGGTGTCAAGTTCATAGCTAAGAGACGTGATTCGACTGACTCGTTTTTGACTACTAATAACTAAAGGTTGATTTGTTTGATTAATAATATTAGCGACTTCTGGATTATAGTAGCTGCTATATTTATTCCACCAAGTTTCTGCTTGGTTAATGATAATACAAGATAAAATTCCACCGGATAACACTATAACCAAAATAAGACGCCACGCTTTTTGTTGCCAATGTTGAAAAGATGTAGTAAACCGATTAGCAAACAAATACGCAACAGCCAATTGTATGCCAAGATAACTGGGAAACAAATATCTTGCTATACTTGAACGTTGTCCTCCAGATACTAAATCTGGGATAAGCAAACTACTTGCAGGAATTATGACTAATGTCCATATAAAAAGCCAGCATGATAATGGTGTATTGCGACATAACACATAAAATGAATATAATACTAAAACAATAACTAAAGGAATTAAATACAATAAAGGTTCACTAAAGCTAAATTGAAAAATATCATTGCCATTTTCTATATCAAAAAAACGAACTTTATTATAGCCAAACTTTATATCAAAAAATAGAGCATTGAAATTTAATAACCATCTTTTAATGAGCGTGTCAACACCAATTGTTCTTGCTGTCCACTCACCAATGCTACTTGCATTAATAAAATATAAGATTATCCAGGGAATCAGTGTAATTAGGCTTGCTAAAGAAGCTATTATATAAGCAATAAAATTTTTGGTTATCTGAAATCTTGCTTGAACTAACAAGTAAGTTCCATGAGCTACACATACTAGTATAAAGATTAGATGAGAGTATAGTCCTAAGGCTACCGTTAAAGCGTATATTCCCCAGCTTGACTTTGTTTTTTGGCGATTAGCTCGTAGCAAGGCAATACTTGCAAGTAAAGTAGTTACTGTGAGTAAACTATATTCTCTAGCTTCTTGGGCATACAATACGTGTAGTGGGGACACCGCTACTAATGCTATAGCGATCGCACCCACAAGTGGCGAAGTAAATAACTCTAAACACAGCCAGTAAATGCAGGGAAACACAAATAAACTAATAACAGCAGCAACACCGCGAGTAACTGTGATAGAACTACCGAAGATTTGCATAGCAACGCGAGCGATCGCATAGTATGCTGGTGTATGTTCTGCATTACCAGCCAAAGCATTTATTGTATCTAGCCAATCTTTTTCTGGAGATAAACGTTGAAATACTTGTAAATCTCTAACATTGATAATGCGATCGCTTGGTACTTGATCGACAAACTCTGTTTTCCTATAACCAACAACGCGCACAGAAGTATGAACTTCATCAATCCAATAAACTTTTTTATCTAGATTGGAAAACCTAAAGAATATGCCTAGAATTAATACACTAATAAGAAAAATCTTAAAATAATTGGGTAGAGTTTTATAGGCATTCATTTAGATTTTAATCTAGTGACGATTGTTTTTGAATACATTGTGCTTGTAAAACTACAAACCTGTCAACTTCAAAAATAGTACATCGGGCAGTGATATTACTTAAAGCCGGTACTGTTTGTTGTAACTGTTGAATTGTATTTGTAGCAAGTGGTTGAAATTGTTGAATCCAGCGATTGCTTGCAATGTAATCTGGAGTAAAAGCATTTGTTTCTAATAACCAGAAATCTATATTATATTTTTGAATCAGTTTTTGCACGTCTGTTAAGTCTTGACTATACTGTGCTTGAATTAGGTCAAGAGTCTGCTGACGAAATTGACGATAATACCCCCAATGATAAGGTATTGCATACTCGCTCCCAACAAGAATAGAACGTTGAGCAAAGGTAGGTAAATTATTAGTTTCCTCTGCTAGCGAAGCTATAAGAATATCTTGCGGTTGTTGTTGGAAAAACCGATATAAACTAGGGCTACTACCAACAACATAACCAGTCCATAAAAAGTTATTTAATGTACATGGATAGAATATTAATGCAACGGCAATTGCAGACGCGAAAACATGTTTTAAATAGTAAAATATTCCTTGATGAGAAGCGAAAAATCGCCGCAATAGAGTATCTAGCAATAAAGTTAAGGCGAGCGCCGCAGCTATTATCATGACGATCCGCAAACTATGCTGGGTGTAACGACTGGGAAGATGTAATTTAAATATCAAAGCATGGGCAATGAAAAACATGACCAATGACGCAAGTAACAGCTGTGGTAAGAGAATAATATTACGGCGGATCTTGGTTGCTAAAGGAAACAGCGACGGATACCACAACATAATTGGTAGCAAAATTCCAGCATAAACAAGTGGTGGCATTAGTGCGGAAGTCAAGCGAATACCACTACGACTTTCATTAAACCAAAACTCCCAAAGGTCGTGATTAAAAAAGCTACTTCTTCCTCCTGGTGAGAATTCAGGTAAAGTTCTTGCAGTCGATATGGGAATTGTAGGTGCAAATTCACTCGTATGCAGCGCATAAGGCAATAGTATAAGAACAGCAACTCCAATCCCAGCTATGCAGAAAACATAATCTCGACGATTACGTGACAGATATAGTTGCCCATGACGCCAGTGGCAAATTTGAAACAATAAAATTAGAGTACAAACGAAAAGTAGCGAAGGATAAAAGAGTCCTAATAGTGCGATCGCAATTAAACAAAGGATGAAAGAACGTCGTAAAAAATAATAAAGAAATGCTAAAAATAGTGGATAGATAAAAGCTTTTGGTGTAGCTGAAATTAAGCCATCTTGCATCCACAAATTTTGATTGAGGAGGATTGAACCGATAAATCCAGTTAGCGGTATTGGTAATAGCTGTAAGCAAACACTAAAACTATAAGCTGTAGTAATTAACCCTAAAACAATAGGTAAAACTTTACTCAACCATAGCGGATCAATACCTAATAAAGCGAAGCTGCGATAAAAGAAGGCGTATCCTAATGGTGCAACAGATTGAAAATAATCAGCAATTAAATCGTTAGGAAACAATTCAGGGTTTAAAAACCGCCGCATCCAAAAAACGTGCTGTCGCGCATCGTCTTGCACAATATACTCACTACCAAAAGCGTGCTGAAGCGCTAAAATGCCATAAAGAGTGGCAAAAATTAGACTAAGACCAAACCAGAATTTAGTATGAGTGTTAAATTGATTTGTTTGTGGTGGAATGAGAAGCTTATGCAGATGCCTTAGCATGAGCGCGATCGCTAGTAAACAAGTATAAATTTATCTCTAACTTCTGCAAGGCATTTAGCTAGATCATAAAGTATAGCGATTGTCTATGAGAATTCTACTTTCGTCAATAGGGATACTCTTTTTCAGATCAATGAAAAATCTTACTCAAAAATGTTTAGAAAAATTATATTGCTCAGTATTGCAGCGATCGCCGTAGTATTTACTTGGAGTAGCTTAGCTTATCCTGCTGCATCGCAAGCACAATCTCGCATTAATGCCCTAGAAGTAGATCTGAGAGGTGTGCGATCGCGACTTAACCGTGTCGAAGCCCAATTGAATCAATTGCGTGGCGTTCAGTCACCAAGAACACCAATTACACTACCAAATCCACCAGGACCAAGAGCACAATTAAGTCAAGACCAAATGTTTGATCGATTAGCAACGCTCGTAGTAGAAGTAAAGCAACAAGTAAATCAACTAGAAACTCGCGTTTCTGCGTTAGAAAAACGAACTCAATAATACAATCAACCTACTATCTATCATTACGCAGCCAGTCAGTCAACTTCGTCAAATGTCAGATAGTAGTCTCATTGTGGGGTGTGGGTGGGCAGGCAAGATGCTTACCCCACTGAATTATTTTAATTTAGAACTTAATCTACTAAGATTCTGCTGATTTCAAGGCGCGGTCAAGGATAATGCGGGCTTCTTCAGCTTTTGCTCTTGCTTCTTGATAACGAAGATTAACTTGTGCAAAGTTTTTTAATGCTTTGAAGCCTTCTTTGATGCGAGTAATTTCTGCTTCGCTGACAGACTTATCTGTAAATAATACATCAATAGCAGTCCGAACAGCCATCGCTTCATCTCGCGACTCTTGCACTTTTAGTTTGAGGGTAGCCAGATTGCTTAAAACTTGTACCGCTTGCGTTACTGCATCTTCATCACTTGCTGTCTCTGTGGTTGATTCTTTTAACTCAATTAGCTGTTGAGAACTAAAACCTTCTGCAAGATCTGTTGGAAGTTTACCTTCATCCATCAGTTCCATCAGCTGATCCATCGCTTTCTCACGCGCTTTCGCTGAGTCTTTGCCGGAAACGGTGAGGACAATTTCTGGACTTTGAGGCAAGGTGTATTTAACCATAGTTGCTGACAATAAATTCTTCATATGTATTGCTGAGTCTAGTAGTTTTTAGCAGCAGTACTCATAACACAAGAGATAAATTTTAACTTAAGTGGTTAGGCGATCGCTTAGCCATGCTTTCGGATAAACACTCGCTCAACTCAATGACCAAAACTTAGAACCTTATACTAAAGAAAGGATACTGATTTCTCAAGGGTTTTGTGTACCGCAGGGTCAATCCCAAATCAAGAATCCACAATTGATTTGACTGAGGGCGTGTGAATGGCTCCAAATCCTACTATTATTCAAGCTGTAGAACAACTGGGCTACCGCGTTACTGTTGGAGACGTTGCGACTCAATCAGGATTAAACGTCAGCTTGGCACAACAAGGATTATTGACGCTTGCTTCTGAAGCTGGCGGACATATGCAAGTTGCTGAGTCTGGTGAGATTGTCTACCAATTTCCCAAAAATCTCCACACAGTTTTAAGAAACAAATTTTGGCGGTTACGGCTACAGGCTTGGTGGCAAAAAGTCTGGCGAGTTTTATTTTATTTGATTCGGATTTCTTTTGGTATTGTTTTATTGCTCTCAATTGCGATTATTTTTCTGAGTATTGTCATTATTATTAGCGCGGCAAATCGTGACAATGACAATCGCAGCGATCATTCTGGTGGTGGGATGATGTATATGCCACGCTTCTGGATTGGACCTAATTGGTATTGGTTTTTTTATCCTGACTATGGTACGCGCTATCAACGGCGACGGCGTGAAACCAGCGAACTGAATTTTTTAGAAGCAATCTTCTCATTTTTGTTTGGCGATGGCAATCCCAACGCCGATTTAGAAGAACAGCGCTGGCAAACAATTGGAACTATCATTCGCAATAACCAGGGTGCAGTTGTTGCCGAACAAATTGCGCCGTATCTTGATGAAGTGGGTACAGGCTACGCTCAAGAGTATGAAGATTATATGTTACCTGTGCTGACTCGGTTTAACGGACAACCTGTCGTAAGCCCCCAAGGGCAATTAGTGTATCATTTTCCTGAATTACAGGTAAGTGCCTTGCAACGGCGATCGCGTTCTGTTGCACCATATTTACAAGAATCACTCTGGCGCTTTAGTGCTGCAAGTTCTGGGCAAATCGCTTTAGCTGCAGGATTGGGTTTGTTAAATTTTGTTGGTGCTGTGTTTTTAGGTTCTTTATTAGCCGATGGTGCTGTTGCTGCAGAACTAGGAGGATTAGTCGCGTTTGCCCAAGGTATTTACTGGCTACTGCTGGGCTATGGTACAGCGTTTTTAGCAGTTCCTCTGGTACGGTATTTCTGGATCAAATGGCGGAATCGTCAAATTAGCGATCGCAATCATCAGCGACAACTTAGAGCAGGAACTTTAGTCAATCCTGATGCGACTTTACAACAAAAAATGTCTTATGCTCAGCAATTTAGCGCGAATACAGTGATTACTCAAGAAGACTTAATTTATACTACCGAAACAGATCTCTTAGAACAAGAATCATCTGATAAAATAGACGCAGAATGGCAACGTCGATTGCGTCGCTCTGATTCATAAAAATCTCTATTGCTCTGTTTTTTTGTGACAGCCAAAATTACTGAATGATTGCGGTAATATTGTTGTAACTTGGTATTTTCGACGTTCAACGGAAACCTTTTCACAAGTTAATTATGGAATCTAAGGATGCTTCTACAGGTTTCCAGCAGTACTGGCTGATGCTGAAGCGGCGGTGGTTGCCTGCTTCTATAGTTTTTAGTGTCATTTTTGCCTTAACTGCTGCGGGTTTATTAATGCGAAAACCAACTTATGTAGCTGAAGGAAAGTTACAATTTCGCAGAACAAGTCCAACATCCTCACTGACAGGATTAGGAACAGAAATAGGGCAGTTAGATCCTTTGCAATATCAAAACACACCCCTTGATACTGAAGCAGAGGTGATGCGATCTGCGCCCATTACAACAAATACAATTAATAAACTTAATCTGAGCGATCAAGAAGGTAGAGCACTCTCCCCAACTCAGCTTCTCAACCAACTCAGTGTCAGAAATATTACTGGTACTGACGTGTTGCAAGTAACTTATAGAGATAAAAATCCAGAACGAGCAGCAGCAGTTGTGAATACTCTGATGACTTCGTATCTTGAGAACAATATAGTTAATAACCGCAGTGCAGCGGCAGCAGCGCGAAAATTTATTGAAGAGCAGTTACCTGAAGCGAGAGCAACTTTACAACAAAGAGAATCAGCTTTACGTGCTTTCCGCGAACAAAATCGCATTGTCTCACTGCCAGAAGAAAAACGGACTGCGGTAGATACATCTGCAGATATTCAAAGACAAATTAATACGATTCAAACTCAGCTAGCAGACGCACAAGCACAATCAGCACTGCTACAAAGACAACTTGGTAGAGGCTTACAACAAGCAGGTACAGCTACCGCGGCAAGTCAGTTACCTGGTGTCCAAGAATTACTCGCAGAAATTCAACGTGTTGAGTCACAACTAGCAACAGATCGCGGACGTTTTCAGCCAGATCATCCTAGTATTGTGTCTTCGGAAGCAAGACAAGCTGATTTAGAACGGTTGTTGCAACAGCGAGTTCAAAGTAGTTTTGGTGCTAATCAGCCACAAAACATTCGTGGTTTACAACTGAGTCCCTATGAGCAAAACTTGACTCAAGACTTGGCACGTTCTGAGGCAAGAAGACTAGGGTTGAATAGTCAACTAACAGCTTTATCAAACCTACAAACAGCTTACACGCAAAAACTCAATGGTATTCCTCAACTAGAACAACAACAAGGAGATTTAGAACGCGAACGAGATACGGCACAAGCTACATATAACTTGTTACAACAGCGCTATCAAGAAGCACGAATTGCAGAAAATCAAAATGCAAGCAACGCGAGTATTATTTCAGCAGCTTTTGTTCCTCCAGAACCAGTAGGTTCTCGTCAGTTGTCAATTTTGGCAGCAATACTACTAGGTGGATTTGCCGCAGCAGCTACAGTTTATATTTTAGAAGCACGAGATAAATCACTGAAAACAGTTGATGAAGCGAAAAGAATTTATGGTTTGCCATTGTTAGGCATTATTCCAGCTTTTAAAAAATCAGACAAACCTGCCCTGCGCCAAGGAATGGAACGTACGATTCCAGAAGTTGTGGTGTTAAATGCTCCGCGATCGCCTTTTAGTGCTGTGTACCGCATGTTACAGGCAAATCTGAGGTTTCTGAGTTCTGACAAGGAACTGAAAGTTATTGTTGTTTCTAGTGCAGTACCAAAAGAAGGTAAATCGACTGTAGCAGCTAATTTAGCAGCAACAATGGCACAATCAGGTAGAAGAGTCTTACTTGTGGATGCGGATATGCATCGCCCTGTACAGCATCATGTCTGGGAAACAACCCATCAAACAGGTTTAAGTAATCTTTTAGTTGGAGAAGCAGAATTTAGAACAGCAATTAAATCCGCAATGCCTAATCTAGATGTCCTTCCGGCAGGAGTCACACCACCTAACCCTGTTGCATTACTCGATTCCCAGAAAATGGCAGCTTTGATGAGGCGATTTGTCAAAGATTACGACTTCACAATTATCGACACACCCGCAATTAATGTAGATGCTGAAGCACCAATTTTAGGCAAAATGGCAGATGGAGTATTGCTTGTTGTCCGCCCTGGAGTCTCAGATGCTAATAATGCGGCTTTGGCTAAACAGTTTCTGCAACAGTCAAACCAAAATATTTTAGGGTTGGTTGTGAATGGTGTTGTCCCTGAAAACGAACCCCAAAGCTACTACTACTTTTCACAAGAGTACAACACTGTTAAGACAAATTCCGCACCACAAGTTGTACAGCCCAAAGTAGGTAAATAGAGTTATCAAGGGTGGAGATTGGCGATCGCTTGAATCACTCTGGTTAAATCTTCTGATGTTAAATTTGAACCTGATGGTAAACACAAGCCACGGTCAAATAAGTCTTCGGCGATCGCCCCACCAATGCGATCGCATTCACTAAACACAGGTTGCAGGTGTAATGGCTTCCAGACTGGGCGAACTTCAATTTGTTGCTGTGATAGTACTAAACGAATTTGTTCGCGATCAACGCCAAAAGCATCAGGATCAACTGTCAGACAGGTTAACCAGCGTGTAGCCCGCCCAAATGTTGCTTCTGGCATAAACTCAATTCCTGGTAACTTACCTAGTTCTTGCTGATAAATTGCAAAATTGTGCCGTCGTGCAGTCACTCGATCTGCTAATACGCGCAATTGACCGCGTCCTATTCCTGCTAAAACATTACTTAGACGGTAGTTATAGCCAATTTGAGAATGCTGGTAGTGTGGTGCAGGATCTCTGGCTTGTGTTGCCAAAAAACGAGCTTTAGCGACTAAATCAGCATCTTCAGATACTAACATCCCGCCGCCGGAAGTTGTGATAATTTTGTTGCCATTAAACGAAAAAATGCCAATGTGCCCAAACGTTCCAGGCGATCGCCCTTTGTACGTCGCACCTAGGGCTTCAGCAGCGTCTTCAATCAGCGGAATTTCGTACTCGTTGCAAGCTTCTACAATTGGCGCAAGATCGGCACTTTGTCCGTAAAGATGAACGACAACAACGGCTTTAGGGAGTTTCCCCTGATGCAATCGCTTGGCTAGAGTTTCCCGTAACAAATCAGGGTTCATGTTCCAAGAAGTGCGATCGCTGTCAATAAATAGTGGTTTTGCCCCTAAGTAGGTAATTGGACTTGCCGTTGCAATAAACGTTAGTGTTGAGCAAACGACTTCATCACCAGGTTTAATCCCAATCAAGCGTAATGCTAAATGTAAAGCAGCGGTTCCTGAACTCACTGCTGCTGCATGACTTGCACCAATTGCTTGACAAAACTCTTGTTCAAAAGCGTCAACATGAGGACCAACAGGCGCAATCCAATTAGTCTTAAAAGCTTCTTGCACGAACTCTAGTTCGCGATCGCCCATGTGTGGGGTCGAAAGGAGAATTGGTTTAATCACTACTCGGCTCGATTGGGTATGACTAGTTGAACAAATGAATCAGATAGGTTTGAACAAAGTGGATAGGCAAAAAAGCTCATCCTACAGTGATTTGATGTGTTGGTAGGGTAGACTTCTATCCTTCCTTATATAGAAATGCCAGAGAAATACAAGATGTGAGACAAACACATTCTTCATCTAAAATCTTATTGGAAAAGCTTAAAGTCTATGATAGGCAATACAAGCAATCGTAGGACAGATAAGTGCAAGCACGAGCAACTCAACCGGTGATAGAATCAATGACCGAAGCGGAAATGGCAAGCTGGCGTCGCCAACAGGGGTTTCACATCATCTCGCATAGTGGTCGTTATTGGGAAAGGATACGTCCTGGTTTTTATCAACCCATCCATTTGCTAGCTCGCTTGAGTGCTGATCAGGCAACAAAGCCAACACAATTATGTTGGGGATTTCGGGCAGCTTTAGGTAAGACTGATATCGCAGTTGCTAATGGTTCAATACCAGTTCACCTTTTATCCGATCTTGATAGCTACGATATGCAAAACTTTTCATCAAATCGTAGACATAATCTTCGTCGATGTCAGAAGCGGGTCAAAATCGTGGAACTTACTAGTACAGAAATATTAGAGCAACAGGGATTTGAAGTTGTTCTCTCAGCAGCAAAGCGAACTCAATACTTGGAAGCACCTTCAAAACAGGAATATCTCAAAAGTCTTCCCAACTACATTGATTCCAAACATCGGTTAGTTCTAGCTGGTATGATTGGCAATCAGCTAGGTGGATATATTAGTGGCTATGCTGTTGATGGAACAGCTTACTTTGAAAATCTGTATGTCGCAACTGAGGTGTTGACGACTAACATTAACAGTGGACTAGTTTATGAGTTCATCCAAATTTGTCGTCGCAGTGGCAATATTCGTGAGGTTGTTAATGGTTTACATTCGCGCGAAGATCAAGCATTATGTACCTATAAGGATGGTATAGGTTTTCCTGTCAAACATATTCCAGCTCAAGTGTTTTTAAATTCAATCATTGGCAGCTATATTCAGCGGCGGCATCCTCACGTATACTATCGCTTGACTGGACATGAATATTAGTACTTTTACCCGATCGCACTATCCTTATTGCTCTTCTAAGTTGTAGTTTTCTGACCAACTGCCCTTAAATTCTTCACACGTAGCATAACCTTGTTGACTAATACCCTCACGTTGTAAAACTTTCCACACTGTTAGCCCAAGAATTTTAAGATCGAGCCACAAGCTCCAATGATCAACATACCAAACATCGAGTTTAAATCTTTCCTCCCAGCCTAGGGCATTGCGTCCGTTGATTTGTGCCAAGCCAGTAATACCTGGCTTGACTTCATGACGACGTGCTTGTTCGGGAGTATAGCGTTCAAGATATTGAATCAGTAAAGGGCGTGGACCAACAATACTCATATCACCTTTAAGGACGTTCCATAATTGTGGAAGTTCGTCTAAACTTGTGAAACGGATAAATTGTCCTATTGGCGTTAGCCGTTGTTCGTCAGGAAGTAAGTTACCTTGCGCGTCACAATCATTGGTCATCGAACGAAACTTATAGAAATTAAAAATTTTGCCATCTTTTCCAGGACGCTGTTGTGTGAAAAAAACTGGTCGTCCAATTTGCGTGGCAATAGCGATCGCAACTCCTAACATAATCGGAGAGAACAGACTTAGAGCGATGATTGCTGTAGTTTTGTCTAAGAAAGATTTTACCAAGCAGCTCAACTTGCTATTCATTAGCACCCATCAGAAAATTTTTATTTTCCCTAAAGAATTAGTTTATCTTAGTTTTGAGCCAAAATCAGGTTTAGGTAAGATACCTTAAAATGCCTACTACACATTTAATTTAATCAACACTTAAGTAAAACACAAAAAACGAATCACATTGGCGTAGCCTTCTCGTAGGGTAGACATAAAAGAACAAGAGTTTCAAAGAGGTTTTACCCAAGTTCTATTAATTTTTACTTTGGTAACTTTGCCGATCAAGTCTTTTGACAAACACAGTAAAGCATTCCTGCGATGGGCTGATGCGCTAAACCATCAAAAGATTCAAGCATTTGCTGTTGTTGAAGTTGATAACTTGAGCCAAGTGCTAGGATTGTAAAATCTACAGATGTTAATGTTAAAATCGCTTCGTGTAGTCTATACCAATACATATAAGGTGCGCGATCGCAAAGTGCCTTCCAGTTAGGCTTTCCGCCAAGTTTAAGCCAAGGTAGATAGTTCAGTGTTAGGCTTGATCCGCGTAACTTTCTTGTTGTTCTGAGATACATCAAGAATGGTAAGTAGACTGGATTCTGAAGTCTAGATTCGAGGTATAAAAACGAGAATAAAGCGATACCTTTTCT
Source organism: Gloeocapsopsis sp. IPPAS B-1203 (assembly GCF_002749975.1). Taxonomy (NCBI): domain Bacteria; kingdom Bacillati; phylum Cyanobacteriota; class Cyanophyceae; order Chroococcidiopsidales; family Chroococcidiopsidaceae; genus Gloeocapsopsis; species Gloeocapsopsis sp. IPPAS B-1203. Next base: position 104,904 of record NZ_PEIG01000014.1, read on the forward strand.
TTTTAAAATTCGATAAGCTTCTTGAATTGCTTTTTTTCGTCCTACTTCAGTTTCAATTGAGCTAACAATCTGCTGTAAATAAATTATCTGCTCAAAGCTAGAATCTGTATATTCTAACTGAGTTGCATCTTGAACTTCAAAACTAATTTTAGAATTAGGATTTTTTTGTTGAGCTTGTTCAATATACTCAGGCATATAGTCATAGCCATAAAGAGAGTTAAAGCCCATTTTCTCCATTTCCAAGAGAATTCTGCCACCACCAGTACCTGCTTCCAACGTTTTTCTTTCTTTATCTAAGTAAGTATCAACTAAATACTTTTCCTCATCAAGCAGATTTACCCCATATGCCCAGGCATCAAATTCTGCTGTGCTGTATATGTGTTTATTATTAACTTTTGACATGATTTCGTTAGTAGTTTGCTATTTAACTGCAACGATAAGCAGGAAAAAATTCAGAGTTCAGTAGTTCTTCAAAAGAAATATTTAATTCTGCTGCACGTTTTTGAACTAAATTGTGGTATTTTTTTTTATTTACAACCAAGCGGATCGTTGAAAACGTCTGTGTCTGTTTAGAAAAACCAGCTTTGAAATGAAAAAGGCTATCTTTTGCGCTGCCAACACCGCCACCAAGGTGTAAAAACTCATTGTTGCGTTCTTTAGCCCAAGTGCGGACATAGTCAAACATGAGTTTACTCGGTGCTTGTTTGAGAAATGCTGATTTTGTGCCACCCAAGTGATATTGAACGATGCCACAAGCCTCAGTAAATAAACCACTACAAATGATTTCATTGTCTAATTCAACAATACACAAGTGAAGTTGATTTTTGAGAGCTTGCGATAATTGGATAAAATAACTCTTATCAAAGTAGTAGGATGAGCTTGCCCCTACACGATCCATTGTTTGCTCATAAATATCAATAAAATCATCAATATATGCTACGAACGGGACTATTTTGGCTATCATACCAGCGCGTTTGCATTTGTTGATTTTATTACGATGTTCTGGTCTAGTTTGACTCCAGATTTCAGCAAGTGATAATCTTAAATCAACTGCAACAGTTTCACCATTGATTTTGCTATACGGATACTCACTTAAATTTTGATTGAGTAAAGGATGCAGTCTTAGAAAAGCTGAGCAAACATTTTTTCTAGATAACTGATGCGTAAACTCATTGATGGCAAAATTGAGAAAATCTGGGTTATTGGCTGCTTCGTTTAATAAAATTCCTGGATAGCCGTAAGGAGAAATAACATCAAAAAGCTCAATCTGAGTCTGAGAAGTTGGCAATAGATCGTCACAAGAGCGCAATAAATAGGGAACAAAGAAAACTTTGTCGTCTTTAGTAATGAGAATAGCTTCAGGAATGGCTTTGATTCTTTGTGCTTCTAAAGCTACGTATGCAGGGAGATGATAAATGTCGTGGCGTAATCTGCTTAACACTTGTTGCCACAAAGGATTTTGTAAATCAAGGACTTGACAAATAGGTTCGTTTGAGGAAAGAGTGTCTATGGATTGAGCTTTGTGGCAGCTTTTCATGTCATAATTCCCTCAGGTCTATTACAGCAATTTTAAATTTCCTCTCAAGGTGTAAATATTTTAACTAATTACATGTACGTAGTTTCCATGAATTACTACTGTGATAAGAATTTTCAATTTTACTGAGTACTATAGATACATATATCAAACATTGCTTGATGAAGATGTAAGTTATATCAAATCGGGTTAATTACGATTCAAGCAGGTAGTGAATAGTGAGTAGCAACTCAATAATAGTTTGGTTATTCAGTTAGAGATAATATTAATCATGATTTCAACGTCCTAAACTTAGATATCATTTAAAGCTTCAGCATAGAGTTGCTCGTGTTTGGCGATAACATGCTGTAAGTCATAATTAGCCATGCGATCGCGTCCTTTTTTCCCTAAATTTTGAGCGGCTTCAGGTTGATCTAACACCCAATTCATAGCCTGGGCAATTCCAGAGACGTCTCCTAACGGAACTAAAAGATGAGAGTCTAAAAGATCTTGAATACCTCTAATATCAGTACCAATAACAGGAACCTCTAGACTTAAAGACTCCATAACACTGCGGGGTAATCCTTCTTGGGCTGAAACCAGTAAAGTTGCAACAGAGGCGCGAATCAGTGCAGGAATATCGCGTCGTAACCCTAGAAAATGAGTGCGATCGCCAATACCCAATTCAGATGCTAAGCTTTGCATTTGTGCTTGCAACGATCCTGTCCCTGCTAACGCTAAATGGGCTTGCGGTTCTAATGAAGCAAAAGCTTGCAGCAAATCGCGATGACGTTTGCGGGGAATAAATTCTGCAATTGACAAAAATAGGGGTGTTTCTGGTGATAAACTCATTTCTTGACGTACTTGCATCACTTCATCTGCTGTCACTGCGTGAGGGCTGTAATAGGCTGTATCTACGCCGATTCCTGGCATATATCGCACTTTGGTGGCGGGGACAATTTGATTCGCAGCTTGTTCGTCTTCACGGTTAATCACAACCAGATAATCTGTCCAATGTCCTGCAAGTTTTTCTAGAGTGAGAAAGATGCTATTTTTTATTGGCGAACCACCACGATAAAAGTGAAATCCATGCGCTGTGTAAATAACTCGTGGTTTTGTTGATTGCCAACGATTGATAACATAACGAGTTACAAACGCCGCCACTGGTGTATGAACGTGGACTAAATCATAATTTTGTTGAGTCAGAACTTGCTGAATTTGGCGCGGTGCATTGATCAAGTTACGCGGATCGAGAGGATTGCGCGACCACTCAATATCCCAAACGCGATCGCACGCACTCATACACTCGCTACAATCAGTAATACCTTGTGCCATAGCATCAACTTGCCAACCTTGTGCGCGAAAGTGGGCGATATAAGGCAACAGAAACGCCCGCACAGTAGCAGGAATTGTTGTAACAATCAAAAGTCTATACATATAAAGCTTGATACTGGTCGACAACGGCATCAAGGGCAAAATTTTCTTGAATTCTGACTCTTGCTGCTTGACCTAAAGCAGTTCTACCTGCTGAACCGATTTCAATTAATTCTTGCCAAGCCTGAGCAAGGGCTTGAGGATTTTTTGGTGGGACAACTTTTCCGGTGTTGCTAACAATCGACTGAGAATCACCAACATCTGTAACAGTACAAGGGACTCCACAAGCCATTGCTTCTCCTACTACTAAAGGAAACGCTTCACCATACGCTGAGGCTGAAGTTGCAATATCGAGAGCAGCCATTAAGTCTGGTATATCACTACGTTCACCCAAAAGATGAACTTGAGACTGTAGCGCTAGATTGTCAATAATTTGTTGCAAGGTTTGATTTGCTGCATCAACGTCTGTACCTGCTAGCAAAAAATGAACGTTTGAATATTTTTTAGTTAAAATTGCCGCTGCTTGCAAAAAGTTTGCATGATCTTTCATCGGATGATAGCGACAAAATAATCCGATTAATAATGTATCTGTGGCTAAGTTCAAAGCAGTGCGAATATTGATTTTTGCCTGTGATGAAGGTTGAAAGCGTACAAGATCAAAACCGTTAGGAATAACGCAGCTATTTTGATGACAATATCCTAACGCTTCGTGTTGCGATCGACTTGTTTGCGAAACAAAAACAATTTTTTTAGGAGAATCAGATATTTTTGCACCTAGTTTAATAATTGCTTGCGTCATTTGCTTTTCAGCATCAAGTGCCGCAATTGAGTGATGAATTCCCCAAATAACTGGAATTTTAGGGGTAAAAAAACGACTAGCAACATATGCAGCTAAGTTGCCGTGATACATCCAACCTTGAATTATATTTGGTTGCAATTGACGTAAAGTCCGAATCAAATTCCAGAAAATGTTTGGTGTAGGAAGTCCCCCTGGTTTCATACCAAGGGAATATACAGGGATATCTAATTCTAAAATGCGATCGCTTAATGTTCCTTGTTCCAGTAACGAGACTACACTTGGGCTAAAGCGATCGCGATTTATCCGCGACAACAGATTGTAAAGCATGATTTCTGCACCACCCGTAGAAAGTCCGGTGATGACATGAACAATTCTCATATTTGGTGCCTTAAGTGATATTTCTCCTCTTGTTGACTTGTTACATTCAATGTTGCCATTAAAGCAAAGCTGAGTAAAATGAATCTATCTTCAAGTATTGTGTGACTAAACAAACCCCACAATAAAATTAGAATAGCAAATGATAGAGCAACGTATCGGTTTTCTCCTCTAGTAGGATATGTTACGGCATAAACAAATAAGGGCAGAATTAAGATACCTAAAAAACCATGGTCTACCATAAATACCAAATACATATTATGCGTCGATATTCTATAACTCCAATCTATAGTTGAAGCAATTCCATTTCCCCATAATGGACTTTGAATGAATAATTGCCATCCAGCAATTAAAATTGCCATCCGCGAATCTGCAGAGTGTTCAGAAGCAGTTGGGTTTTCAAACCATTCCAACCTTTCGCGAACTCCGTACGGAAGTTGATTAATATTAATAAAGTTACTGCTCAGTAATCCCAATCCAATAACAATAATTCCTGTTCCAATCAGCCAGTATATTAATTGATTCTTAGTAATAACTTTTTGCTTAAGAAAAATGAGGATAACTAAAATCCATCCTAAAATTGCTCCACGAGAAAAAGTCAGCAGAATTCCTAATCCTATAAATGCAATAAAATATGGGCGATATTTTTGAGGCACTAAACCAGTACCAAAGATCATACTTAAAACAAGAGCGCATCCTGTTCTGTTAGGATCTACATAAAACCCTGCTGGACGACCTGTATCATTAAGTCCACCAAATACCAAAGGATTTAAAAGTTCATAAATATTATTAAGAACTCCCATGATACCAACAATGATAGTTGTATATCTTGCTGATGATTGCACAGCACGATATCGAGAAAATATCAGTAGCATGATTAGAAAAAACAAAACTGATAAAATTCGTAGTCTTAATTCTTGATAACCAGCATCAGACGATAAAAAAATCAAAAAAGACAATAAAGAAACTAACAAATAACTACTACACCAAGTAACAATAGGTGCTGAAAAAAAATCAATTCTACTAAAAATTGAAAGTAGTAACGGAAGTGATGCAAATCCGAATAGAAAAACCAACATTACAGGTGCAGGCGCTTGCCCAGTTCTGAAAAAATAAAGATCTATATCAGAAAAGAAGAGAATAACAGCACCTACTGCTAGGATACATTGATAATAAAGAAGTAGATCGTGTTTTCTATCTAAAGCAGGAGTCATAATTTTAGAGATACTATTTTTTACACGAGCGTTTTAGTAACCTAACAAATTCAGATATTTAGGAACCGCTTGTTGTAATGAAAAATCTTGCGATCGCTGAATCAATAATTCTTGTTTAGTAGGATTGCTTAATACTTTTAACATTGCTGTTGCCAAAGCATTAACATCACCTACTGGTACTAAAAAACCATATTTACCTGCTGCTAGAATTTCTTGCGGACCACTAGGACAGTTAGTAGAAATAACAGGACAACCACAAGCCATTGCTTCAATTAATACAGTTGGTAAACCTTCCCAGCGCGAAGAAAGAACAAAAGCAGTAGCCTTACTCATATAGGGATAAGGATTATCAACAAATCCAGGTAAAGAGACGTCCTCAATAATTTTTAGTTCTTGCATCAATGCTTCTAGTTCTTGTCGTGCTTCACCTTCTCCTAAAATTAACAATCGTGCTTGTTGGGTTTGACGTAAAATAGCAAAAGCTTTAATTAAAGTGCTGAAATCTTTTTGTAGAGTAAGTCTTCCGACAGCTAGAAATACAGGTATAGCTTGATTTTGAAACCAAGGATGATCTAGAGTTGCTTTTGCTTTATCAATCAGTTCTTCATCAACAACCGGATTATAAATTGTATGAAGCTTGTAGGGAACAATACCTAAATATTTACCTAAATCATCGGTTACGCCTTGAGAAACTCCTACAATTGCATCAGCACTGGGATACAGCCATTTCATGAACAATGGTACAAGTTTTGCCCGCAGAAGTTTAGATCTAGCAACAGATAAAGTGTCATGTTCTACCAAAACAAGTCGAGTGTTTGTCGATGCTAATTGTTTTGCCATAACTGCGATCGCATTAGCATGATTCATATGTGACAATAATGCGTCTGGTTTGGTTTGACGTAGATAACCTGATAACGGTGCGATCGCCTTAATGACTCTTCCTGCTTCTAAGTCAATAATTTTGACTTGAGAGGGAACTTGTTCCAAGTATGGACCTTCTTTGCTGGCTAAAACTAAATCTAAAGACACATCGTATTGCAGCATTCCTTTAAGAAGATTTATTGCTACTTTTTCTGCACCACCACCATGTAAAGCAGGTAGGAAAAAAGCAATACGTTTTTTTGATAAAAATTCAGGCATAGTACTAAGCTGTAATTTGTGCTAGCGCACAACTTCGTCAAATAATGCTTCCCATTGACGCATGGCACTATCAAGACTAAATCTTGTGGAAACTTCTGGCGCGCGGTTAGCTAGTTGCTGACGCGCTGCTTCATCTGTCATTAAATGCTGCATTGCCATAGCTAAGGCTGTCACATCTCCATTAGGCACTAAAATACCATCGATGCGATCGCGAATAATTTCTCTAGGACCGCTAGGACAATCTGTACTAATCACAGGTAAACCACAAGCTAAAGCTTCTCCATGCACCATCGGAAAGCCCTCGAATCGAGAAGCCATTGCAAAAAACTTTGCTTGTCTGAGGATCGCAAAAGGATTATTCACAGCTCCAGGCAAAACAACCTGATGAGACAACCCTAACTTATCTACATAAGTTTCTAACTCTTGCCGTAACTCTCCCTCACCTAAAATAATCAATTGCCAATCTGAAAACTGAGCAGCTATTTTCTGGAATGCAGCGATTAATAAGTCAAAGCCCTTTTGATAAGTCAACCTACCCATAGCAACAATCCACTGCTTGTGCAGGTCAAATTGCAGCAGATTAGCTGCATGTTGATTTTCACGAATGATGAGTGGATTGTAAATGACCATTCTCTTTCTTGCAGGTAGCCACTGAAAAGCACTGTCTACACCTTGACTAACACTAACAAGCTTCGCTGTACGAGGATAAGTAATTCGGCGCAGTTTTTCCCAAATAGCACCACCATATTTTATGCCAACATCACAATGTTCTGTGACAATCACTGGATAACCTGTTGCTTGCAGCGATAACACAGTTGTAATGTTAGTTTGATCGACAAAAGAAATCACTACATCTGGTTGGGTAGACTGAATTGCTCTCCTTAACTGTAACAAGCGATAAAGATTATTTCTCACGGCTTGAAAGAGATTAGGAGACTTCTGCATCACATCTAAAGCAATTCTTGTCACTTTTGGTGGCAACTGATAAAAATCATTTTCCTTTCCTGAAAGTGTTACTATAGCAACATTATGTCCTTGCTGCAAAAAGCCCTCTGCCAGCAGAACCAAAACTCGTTCTGCCCCACCACAGGTAAGAGTTGCAGTTACTAGTGTTAATCGCATTGTGCTGCAAATATTTTTAAGTTTTTGTTAGCAAAAAAGAGTAAATACAAAAAAGAGAATAAGTAGACACAGCTAGTGGATAAAGCAATACCACTCACTCCGATCCATTGCATAAATAAGTAGTTGAGACTAATATTAATTAAAAGATTGAAGACTGACACCCACATTAAAATATGATTTAGTCGCATTGAAGTGAGGAGCTTTACCACAAAAATATCTGCTATATAAAAAGGAATTTGCAGGGCGTACAAAGATTGAATTTGAGCAACTATTTGTGTATCTTCAGATGTAAAAGAACCGCGTTGGAATAAGATTTCTACTATTAATTCAGAACTTAGTAGTAATAATCCAGTAAAAGGTATAGATACAGCAAATATCAACCACATATAGCGATTTAATGTGTGGCGTACCCCTGCCCATTCATTGCACGCAACCATCCTAGAAAAATAGGGAATAACTGCTGTACTCAAGGCTGTTGTTGCAAGCGTAATAGGAAATGCAATCACTCGATTGCCATAATTAAGTGATGCTACACTTCCTGGTGCAAGCATGGCAGCCATAGATTGATCGACCAAAGTAGCACTACACATAATAAACGCGCCAATGAGTGCTGGTATGCATTGATAGGCAACTTGGCGTAGTGCTGGATTAATACCATACCATTTCGGCAGCAAAGAAATACCTTGCTTACGCAGTGCTAATCCTAGTAAAATAATTTCTATTGCCGTACCTGCAACGAGTCCTGCTGCTAAAGCAAAGATACCCCAAGACTGGATAAATAGAAAAATAATAGTAACTGCTGGAGTGGCGATTGGAGCTAGTGCCGCTAATGCAAAACGCTCGCCGGCGTTTAAAACGGCTCCCCAAATGGTAACAATACTACTGAGTAAAATAATTGGCGCGATCGCACACAGCAAGTAAAATGTTAAACGGAGTTTTTCTGAATCAAACCCAGATGCAATCAATGGTAGATAAACTGGTGCTGAAAGGATCGTGAGTAAGGTCGTTATGCCAAGTAGACCTAACCCCCAAATCATGGTTGCAGAAAATAAATGTTGCGCCGCTTGTGTACCTTGTTTTTCTCTAACTTGAATGTAAGTAGGAATTAAAGCCGCATTAAAAGAACCAGCAACAACATTAATAATAAAAGCAGGTACTAACAAAGCAATTAAAAAAGCATCAACTGCATCACCAGTACCGAACCTCCAAGCAACTACTAATTCTTTAATTACAGCTGCGATCTTGACAAATGCAGTTAAGATAGCAACCGTAATGGCTGCACCAAAAATTTTCCGGTTGACGGAAGTGCTTGTTAGTTTTGTCCAACCATTTAGTAATCTTTGCACTTGCCAATTCCTTGAAGTAGCTTTCTACTTTAATGAAGTTAATTTACTTGTCTTGACGATAGCTTCATGCAGTAGACAACTATTTTGATTTTTTCAATATCCTTAATAAGGAGATCTAATTAGCTGTTTGAATATATATTTTACAATAAACAGCTATATATCATCGTAGTTTTGGCAATAAATTTATTTAAAAAATTGAAAGTAGCGGAAAATCTCTCAAAAATTCCGCTACAGACTGCTATATTTAAAACTTGTCAAGATTGAGGAATTACCGAGAAGTAAAAATCTGAGTACCTGAATAATTACTTCCCGATCCGTTTGAAGTAACTGTAACAGTGGTTGATAATAAATTATAACCTGTTGCTCCTTCCCATGTATTTTGATTTGCTAGCCGAATAGAGTACGCTGGGCGATTATATAACGTAGATGATGGATCGGGAAGATTAAGAAGAACTTGATACTCTCCACTCGGTATATTTGCTGGAATACCTGCCTCAACTGTGACAGTTTTTGTACTACCAGGTAGCCATTTGCGTGGCTCTTCATTGACTGGTATGTAGTATTCTTTTTTTGTCTGTTTATGACGTAATACAATTTCTACTTTACGGGGATTGTAAGCATTAGCCCAGCCATCATTAGTCACAACAAAATTCATTGCAAAAGTACCTGCTGGCTTAACTTGGTTAGGAATTGTTGACTTGAGTAACCGAAAGCGGTAGCCCAAACGTTTTTTAATTTCTGGCATACAGCCTTGTTTTTCCCAACCTTGTACAACTGTGTGATGAAATTCAAGATTTAAGACACTCCAGCGTAGTTGTGCCATTTCTGTTAACGCATTTGCACACCCAATATAAGGTTGTGCATGGCTACTAGCACTTGCAGTTTCACCGCCATGAACAACATACAAATTATCTGTACTTAAGTATTGTTTATCTCTTTCTACCTGGCGATAAGTATAAAACCCTAAATTATCAGAACTTGCCAAGAAACCATCATTGTGAGTCGCTGTTCTAGCGCGATCGCTTCCGCTAAAAGCTTCACTCGATTTGAGTGGTTGAGTTGTGTTAAACATATCCATTTTCTGCTTGGGAAATGGTAGCGCTACCATTCTTTGTGGAGGTAAGACATTCAGCATTTTAAAAAATATTGCTCTTGAATCTGCTGTAACATCTAAAGTTGTGTTATTAATCAACTGATGAGAAGAACGATTCCACTGTCCCCAAGCACCAATAAATCCTGCTTCTAAATAAGCAATCACATCATGGTTATTTGTTAACACAGGTTGCAATTGTTCTAGATGAGTTAAAATAATATCTCTTGGTGCATCATATCCACCGATGTCCCAATTATAGGCAAAGCGAACTACTAATTTTATCCCAGCTTGTCGAGCTGTATCTAAGTCTTGTTTGACAAATTCAAGAAAAGATTGCGGTAAGCTATTGTAACGATATTGTGGAATGATGTAAAGCCGTCTAGCTAAACTTATATTCCTGCTTTTTAGTGTTGCTAACTCAGAAGCTTTTAAGGGAGATTCTTGATGTCTTGTCAGGTAATTTATATAAAATCCACGCTCAGGATTAGTAAAATTTTCTTGACTTACTTGATAATTTTTCGTTTCTCCACTAACAGTGGTAGCAGCATGACATGAACCAGCAACAGTTAAACTCAGTAATGAAAAAACAATAGGTGTTCGCAAACGCTGTAGAAGTTGTCTTACCATGATTTATCTGAATAGGAAAGATTTCATATTTAGTTTTGATAGTTAGATTTTCATAATAACTATACATAACCAAATAACAAATTGAAGATAGCTTTACTTGTATTTTTTACCCTAGAGCAAATCTACTGAAAATAGAGCTATATTCTGTTTTTCCTTATGCTGATGCTTCAGGATTTGTACTTATTTAAGAATCTATCCTCAACAAAATTGAGGGTAATATTCAGTAATATCTCAGTATTTGAATAGACATTTTGCATCTACTGTTATTTTACTACCACCAATAATTATATACTTAAAAGGTATTGATTGGAGTGTAGTGCGTTGCTAGTAATGGTTGAATTGCTTGGCTTTCTAGAGGTTCTGAGAACAAATAACCCTGTCCATATTTACACTCAAGTGCCCGAATCTGTGCAAGTTGCTTGATTGTTTCTACACCAGTAGCCGTGAGGTTTATATGCAAGTCGTGCGCGATCGCGGCAATAGTTTGCATAATTTCTGCAGTTTCACTGTCAGTAGAACTAATGAGCGTACGATCCAGCTTTAACTTACTAATTTTGTGATTTTGCAGAAGTTGCGGTAATTGCTGAAGTAAGCTCAAGAAAGAGTATCCAACACCAATATTATCTATTTGTAACTGAACACCTAAATTATTTAACTGTTGAATAACTGCCGCAGCACGATCGAGATTTTCTAAAATAACGCTCTCAGCTATCTCTAATCTCAAACTACCTGCTGTCAAATTGACATCTTGCAAGATTTGGGCAACTTGTTTGCTCAAGTCAGGTTGAAAAAACTGCTTGTGCGAGAAATTGATACTCATCGTTAAGCGAATGTGAGGAAATTGGTGTTGCCAAGTTCGGAGTTGTCTGCAGGCTTGACGCAACACCCACCAGCCAATTGGGATAATTAAATCTGTACTTTCGGCGAGATCGATAAATTTAGATGGTGTTATCAAGCCTTGTTGAGGATGTTGCCAGCGTAATAAAGCTTCAAATTCTGTAATCTCATTCGTGTTTAAGTTAACGATCGGTTGATAGTGAATGCGGAACTCGGATTGTGTTAAAGCATTTTGTAAGTCTTTTGCGAGTTGCTGTAGTTTTGTGACTTGATTTAGGCGATCGCTTGAAACAACTGTACTATCCTTAGGAATTGCATTACTTCCTGGTTGATACTCGATGACTAGCTGTTTTAACAAAGAAGCAATAGCTCGATGATCATTTAAATTTGCGGCTTCACAAAGCGCTGCCACCATTGCATCTAAATTTAAAGGAATAATTCCACTTGCATTGCTAACTGAAACAATTTTCTCGTGCTGCGTTGGCTCGTAACGTTCTCCAGGAATAAACAACTCCTCATACAGTTTTTCTCCTGGTCGCAGTCCTGTATACACAATATCAATGTCTTTACCGACTTCATAACCAGAAAGGCGAATGAGATCTTTTGCCAAGTCAACAATCTTAACAGGTTCCCCCATTTTAAGCATAAACACTTCTCCACCTTGACCAATCACCGCAGCTTGCAGTACAAGTTGAACTGCTTCGGGAATTGTCATGAAATAACGGCAAATATCAGGATGTGTAATTGTAATTGGACCGCCTGCTGCAATCTGTCGCTTAAATGTCGGAACTACACTACCTCGACTTCCTAGGACATTGCCAAAACGCACAACAACAAAAGGTTTTTTACTTGTTTGTGCTGCTTTTAAGACCAACATTTCTGCCGCTCTTTTACTCGCACCCATAATACTTGTGGGATTCACAGCTTTATCGGTAGAAATCATGACAAAGTGTTTTACGTTGTAGCGTAGTGCCAAGTCGAGTAGATTTTTTGTTCCGACAACGTTATTTGTAATTGCTTCTGGTGAGTTTGCCTCCATTAAGGGCACATGTTTATGTGCTGCTGCATGGAAAACAATATCTGGTCTAAATTGCTCAAAAGCATATTCTAAGCGCAATGCAAAGCGAATATCAGCAATTAACGTTGTCAGCCGAGGTGGATTTGGGCAAGAATGCCAAGAGTCTAAGACTTGCTTGAGTTCCTGTTGAATGTTGAAAACAGAGTTCTCTCCGTGCCCGACAAGCAATATTTCTGCAGGACAACATTGCAATACTTGACGGCAAATTTCACCACCTATTGAACCTCCAGCACCTGTAATCAAAACTCGCTTGCCATTGAGAAAGTGTGAAACTTCCTTGACATCTGTTTTAATTGGTTCGCGTCGCAGCAAATCTTCAATTTTGACATCTCGAATACTAGCAACATGGGCATTACCACTAAGGATTTCATGCATGCTTGGCAAGGTACTTGTCGCCACACCCAGCGATTGACAGCGATCGACAATTTCTCTTACTGTTTTGCCAGAAACAGTCGGCATGGCAATAATGACGCGCTCGATGTTGAAAGCACGAACAATATCTGGAATGTTACGGCAATCGCCTAAAACGCGAATTCCCCGAATGCGTAAGCCTAGTTTTGTTGCATCATCATCAATAAAACCGACTGCATAAAGACGTAATTCAGGATTATGTTGAATTGTTTGAACTAGCGACACGCCCGCATTACCAGCACCAATAATCAACGCCCGTTCGTACTGGTGAGTTGTTCGCGGTAATTGATACATGCGCTCTACAGCACGTACGCTAAAGCGTACTCCACCAACTAGGAGTAAACTCAGTATGCCATCGAGTAGGGGTAGCGATCGCGGTAAGTCGTCTACTAAGGCACTACTGTAGTAAAGCAGGTAAAATAACCAACTTTGAACAATAACAGCAGCAGTCATAGAAGCCACGACTTGAATAAGTTCATCAATACTGGCATAACGCCAACAGCGACGATAAAAACCAAACAAGTACAGCAGTACGATCTTTACAGCTAAAAATAGGATTGTTACAATAAGAACATCGGTGCCATACACTCTATAGACAAATAATTTGTCTAAGCGCAACGCGAGTGCTAATGCAGGTGTTAATAAGAAAATTGCTGTATCAACAGCAAGAAAATGGCGGTTACGTAACCGCAGCCAAATATTTGATAGTGTATCTATCATGACTTTACGTCCAGGCAAATTTTCAAGATAATTTCCTTTCCTCAACTCAAATTGAAGAAGGATTTTCGTTAACTTAGTAGTATTTGATTAGGGAAATCGGTGGACTTTGGGCAATCGCCTAATATCCGTTGTTTACAAAAATAAAAAATTGTACAGGTTTATATAAGACGTATTGATGAACTGAAAATTTAGTTCAATTACTCCTCGATTAGTCATTACGGACAACCACACATAATTAGTAACAATTAGGGTCTACACTAGTTTTTCTCAGCCTCGTAGGCTAAGCTAATGCTGTGTAAGACATTAATTTTTACACCAAGAAAATTATTTGTTACTACAAGATACCACTAATATTGATAGCTTTTTACCAATTTTTTGTTAAAGCTTCTGTAAATTTTCAATGTTCATTTAATGAAAGCGTGCTTTAACTGTAATTTCTACAGTAATACTTAAATATAAAAACCAGTCCAAAGACAGATAAAAATTGTGTTTGTTTCCAGTTGTCGTACCTGGTATCCAAACATGAATGTTTGTGTTAACTTCTAGAAGAAATTGTACTGGGCAAAAACTAGTTTCAATTTAGTCTGATTGAGAAGATCCAAGTTGGGCAGGCAAAAAATGCCTAACCCTGGGTGCTTTATTGGTGTGGTTGATGCACCAACCTTACATCAAATACCAAGTTAGTTAGTATTAGGTTCAACCCGACCCGAATTAATGCTTGGCTCGACTGGGCGTCTTTGGACGTAGCCAAACAATGCTGACGTTAATACAAGGACAACAGAGACAAATGCCACTACTTCAAGCATAATTTTAAAACGCATATTTTTTAAGCTGTGAGCTTCATCAAACAAGATTAAAGTGTTCCATGTGAATGTATTTGGCAGGAACTTTTAGCTCGTGTAGAGCTTTTTCTGCTTCATCTAAAAAGCGAGGAGAACCACAAAGGAAATAGCGCCAGCCTTCACGATTATCGGGAATGTGTCGTGCTAGGAGATCTTTATCTACGTAACCTGATTCTCCTGCCCAATCTTCAGGGGGTTCTTTAATAACATGAGTCACTGTGAGACTATCTAAGCGCTTATTGAGATATTCTAGATCTTCACGAAAAGCAACATCATCCCACGAACCGTTGGCATAAATTAAGCGAATTGGTCGATGATCGCCGCGTTCCGCAAGCGTAACCATAATACTGATCATGGGGGTAACACCGACACCATTGGCGATCAGGACTAAACCTTTACAGTCAAAACGATCAGGAGTAAAAGCCCCGTGAGGACCATCTAGAAAAGCTTTTGTTCCAGGCTGAACATTTTTAATTGTGTTTGTGAAGTCACCAACAGCTTTGATTGTGAGTGCAACTTGATCGCTGCGATCGCCGTTTGAAGAAAATGAAAACGGATGCTCTTGAATGCGATACGGAGAACGATCTAGAGTAAGCCAAGCAAATTGTCCTGGCAAAAAACGAATGCCTTCGTGTCCCTGCGGACGCAGTACTAATGTGTAAACATCACCCCGCTGAGGGACAACAGTTTCTACCCGATAGGGTTTTTGCATCATCAGCCACGGTTTGAGCAAGCGGACATATATTAAAGAACCAAATGCCAACAAGGCTAATAGTATCCACAACATCGCCTTCCAAGGCAGTGCGAGATAGTAGTTTACACCAAAAGCATGAGCTAGCCCTAAACCTACCGTCGCAACCGCCAGAATTCCATGACTTGTCCGCCACACTTCATAGTTCAGCTTCAGCTTCTCTCGCCATAGTGAAGTCACAACTAGTAAGATTAATGATATCGTCGAAATAACCGCAAATCTTGCTCGCCAAGGCGCTTCAAAGAAGTTAAGTAGTCGTAGATATTCAGCGTCCTGGAAAAATAAAATGATTGGGTGAATCAGGATTAACGCAAAGGCAACTTGGGTAATATAGCGATGGTACTGCAAGACAATATCAATGCCGTAAGGCGCGGCGATCGCATCAAAACGAGCTGTCAATGCAAATTGCAGCATCATCATTGCCAAGCCCACGTAACCCAATGCTGCAGAAAATTCGATCCAAAATCCCCGCCCTCCTGGTGCTGGGTGAATTAACAAAATTAACAAGGGGGAAAGGGTTACTAAGAGGTATAAAACAATCCAAAATGTTCCTGCAACCCAGGGATTTTTCATTTGAAACATCTTTCTCTTTCCACTTAATTTGAGATTGACGTTAAACTACAGCAATCTTATGTTGACTGTGAAAGGCGGTAGAATTTGATAATAGATCTTTTTAAAGATTTTGCTTCAATCAGCTTGCTATGCAACCAACCTTTATATTCCTACTGTACCAAGCAAGCTGAATAAAATAGAGTTAACGATGCTCAAAGCAATTGTGCCAATCAAGGCACTCCAAATTCCCCAACGTAAGCGAAATCCATGTACTAATAATGCTGCTAATCCAAAAATAATTGCATTGATAACAATGCTGAATAAACCCAAAGTTAAAAGATTGATGGGAAAAGCTAGAAAAGCAATAATTGGTCGGACAAAAGCATTGAGAAGTCCAAAAACTGCTGCAGATATTGCGGCTTTTCCAAAACTGTCGATTTCGACACCAATGGGTATTTTTGAAATAATTAAAAAACTGATTGTAGTCACAATCCAATTAATAATAATTCCCATCTAATAACTCCTATAAAAACTCCTTGAGAGTATTTGGTTCAAATCGAGAACCATACACTGTTCATAATTTCATATTATTTGCAGACAATGTGGCGGAAAAGTGACAAGGTGCTTATTGTAATTGAATTAATTTAAAATTAAGTGAGGTGGGATACTGCTCACCTCAAATAGAAAAGTCAATCAGAATGACACTGGACTATCTTTTTGCTGTGCCAGCATAAGTTACACGGTAAATAACACCATTGGTATCATCTGTAAATAATAATGATCCATCGGGTGTCATACCAATACCGACTGGTCTACCAAATTGTGCAGTTCGTTGTTCGTTGAGAAAACCAACAATAAAGTCCTCAATTGCAGTCGGTTTCCCATTTTGATAACGAATGCGGACTACTTTATAACCCACCGGTGGATTGCGATTCCAAGAACCGCGCATTGTCACAAATGCATCATTACGGTATTCTTGGGGAAACTGAGAAGCTGTATAGAAAACCATTGCCAACGGTGCACTGTGAGCAGTATACGTTAGTACTGGTGGTTCAGTTGTGGCACAAAATTCTGCTTTCGATTTACCTTCGGGTTCTGCCGGTAAGTAAACATCAGGACGGCGATCGCCAAAACAGAAAGGCCAACCATAATGTTTTCCTTGCGCAATTAAATTTAATTCTTCCGGTGGTTGATCGTTGCCTCGCCAGTCGCTGCCGTGATCTAGTCCCCAAAATTGTTTTGTTTGGGGATGCCAACCAAAAGGAATTGTATTGCGCAATCCCTCAGCATAAATTGTGCGATCGCTACCATCAGGTTGAGCGCGTAACATTGTTGCGTGTTCTTCATTCGGCTCATCACAAGCATTACAGGTACTACCCACTGAGATGTATAGCATACCATCAGGACCAAAAGCGATCGTGCGGTTGGGGTGTTGCCCTGCATCGGGTAAATCGTCAATGAGAACTTGAGGCTTGCCAACCGTACCGCCACGTCCTAAATCAGAGGCATAAAGTGACGTATCGGTGACGTAATACAAGCGATTTTGATAAATTGTAATACCATTTACAAAAGGTAAATTTGAGGCAATTGTCCGCATTTCGTCAGCACGTCCATCACGATTGCGATCGCGTAGTGCAATGACATCTTGTTGTTCGCGACGGGTAACATAAACTGTGCCATCAGGTGCGATCGCAATATTACGCGGATTTCCTAAGTCTTTAGCAAAAACATTAATCTGAAATCCTGCAGGCATTCTCAATTGCTGCACCAGCGCTTCATCAAACTCTAGTTGTTCTGGTGTTGCCAAATAGCCTTCAACACGCTCAATTCTACGTTGTTCTGGCTGCTGGGAATTTGCGGGAGTACTAATAATGCCTAGAAGGGCGATACCAAGCAAGAATAATTCAAGATTTTTGCGCGTCACAACATTTTTCATGGATATTTGCAAGCTGGCTGGCAAGACTGAAGAGTAGGCTATTTGATCCAGCTATGTAGAAAGAACCACTTAGCATTACTTTAGATAATGCGTACAGCACATTATTTTTATTTAACTGGATTTTAGGCTTAAACTTAGAGTATTCCCAAAGCGATCGCATCTGTCTGATGGCGTAAGCATTAGTGCGCGAGTACGTGGATAAAAATTAACCCAACTCAAAGACTGCTATCAGTCAATGGTCAGTAAATCTGCAAGCAATAATTATGGACTCAATACATTTCTAACGTAGATTGGTGTGATGGGTGTTGGAGAGTGTCAGGAGTTAATGCGTGCAATATTATCTACAGGTTGCATTTCAGCTTTGGCAAAGAAAAAGAACTTACGCTTATTGTGTTTTAGGTGCGGCGATCGCAAGTGGGATGGATCAGGCGATCGCTAGTGAACATTTGGCAAATATTACTTCTGTATCTCAACTCACTGAAGTACATCAAGATTGGGCAAGTTCTGCATTAAGCAATTTAGTTGAACGTTATGGTTGTTTTGCAGGATATCCAGATGCCACATTTCAAGGAAATCAAACCCTTTCACGTGATGAGTTCGCGAGTAGTTTAAATGCTTGTTTGAACAACATCAATCAACCACTTACAGTGATACCTCCAGCAGATTTAGCAACAATCCAACACTTACAAAATGAGTTTGCAACAGAATTAGCAACTCTAGAAGATCGAGTAGATAATTTAGCAGCGCGTGTTGCTGAATTAAGCGCAAATCAGTTTTCTACGACAACAGTGTTAAGTACTTCTATCGTAGTTGCAGCGAGCGATTTAACTGGAGATACTGCTGATAGTAACCCAGACACAAATATTGACTCGAATCTTGCTTTGAACTATCGAGCGCGGATGAATTTCACGACTAGTTTTACTGGTACAGATCGCTTACTTGTACGACTACAAGCATCAAATCGAGTACCGAACTTTAGTAGTATTTCTGCAACAAATGTGACACGACTTTCTTACGAAGTCGGCAACACTGATAACAGTTTCAATTTGAATTTACTTGAATATCGATTTCCTGTAGGCGATCGCCTCAATATTTTCCTTTATGGCAATGCTGCCTCACATCATTACTACACTACCGTTGTCAATCCTTATTTTGCTAGCTTTGGAGGTGCTAAAGGTTCGCCATCGCGTTTTTCTGAACGTAACCCGATTTATCGCATTGGCGATATTAGTGCAGGTGGAGTAGGCGCAGTTTATCGCTTCAATGAAGCATTACAGTTAGATTTAGGCTATCTTGCCCAAAATGCCGGTTTAGCTAACTCTGGTGCAGGGCTATTTAATGGAACGTATAGCGCTTTAGCACAACTTTCCGTCAGACCGACAGCAAATGTAGAATTAGCTTTAACATATGTTCGCAACTACTCGGCTAATGGTGACTTGGCGCATCGTACTGGTAGTACTTTTGCTAATATCCCTTTCGGTTCTGGCGTTGCCTTGACATCTAATTCCTACGGAATTCAAGCTTTGTGGCGAGTTGCACCTCAGCTTGCAGTTAGTGGTTGGTTAGGATACACTCACGCAAATCGAGCTAATGGTGTTGGCGATACAGCAGATATTTTTAATTACGCAATCAACATTGCTTTTCCCGATTTATTTAAAACTGGTGCTGTCGGTGGTTTAGGTTTTGGAATGCCACCGAAAGTTACTAATAATACCATTGTAGCGCGTGAAGATACTGCAACCGGATTGCATTTTGAAGCTTTTTATGAATACCCGCTTACTGAAAATATTACTGTCATCCCAGGTATTATATATCTCACAAACCCCGAACACAACGCTACAAACGGCGATATTTTTATTGGTACAATTAGAACGGTTTTTGGTTTTTAAGATGTCCTCCGACTTAAGTCGGGGCTACTTAGGTAAAGTGTACCTTCGTACACTAAGACAAACAGGGGGTTTATGTTTTTAATCTTCTGAATAACTTATTACTAGTTTTCTAATCACAGTTTTCCAGATCAATCCAGCAATAATTAGTCCAACACCTATTAACCAAATGTGCTGTTCGACCCAAAAAGCTAGGAAAAGGCAAGCTGATAGACCAATCCAAGCAATCCACTTAGGATAAAGTCGTTTTTCATCTGGAATTTGTAATGCTGATAAATCAGTAATTGCGTAGTAGATTAATACAGAAAACGCACTAAAAGACCAAGTTGTTCTCACATCACCAATTAACACTAAACAGGCGATCGCAGTTCCCATAATGAGCACTGCAATATAAGGCGTTGTGCGTGATGAGTTCATTTTGGCAACAAACTTAGGCATATCCTGACGCCGCCCCATAGCTAGTAACACGCGAGATAAACCTAAAACTAAATTGAGTAGAACACCTAACGTTGCCGTTACAGCACCAACTGCCAAAATTAAACCACTACCAGGAATATTAAAGTTTCTTGCTGCAATTTCTAAAGGTGCAACTTGTTCGCTAGTGACTGCGCCTAATGTCTGCGCCCCTACTGAGCCAATACCAACAACTACAACACCAATATAAAGCAACATTGTGATTGTCAGTGTAATAATGATTGCTCTGGGAATTGTCTTTTGTGGTTCTTTGACTTCTTCACCTAATGTGGCAATCCGTCCATATCCAGTGTAAGCAACAAACATCAAAGCGGTTGCTTGCAAAACTGAAGCAACCGGATTATCTGCATCCGCAACAAACGGAGTGAAATTTGTAAATTCAGTAGCAACTACTGTTGGTAAACCAGCCACAATAAAGAAAATGAGTGAGAGTAGCGTAATGGAAACAATCGTAATATTGACAACGTTTGAGCGCTTCACTCCACCCAAAACAATCAAAGTTAATAGTACGACTGCGGCTAAAGCTGTAGGAACTAAATAAGTGCGATCGCTAACTCCCAACACATTCAACAAATAACCTGCAAATCCTAAAGCCGCAGTCGCTGCTGAAGCCGATTTTGCTACTAAAAACATCCACCCTGCTGTAAACCCTAGCCAAGGTGTGAGATATTTATAACCATACTCATAAGCCCCACCACTCACAGGATGACTCGCGGCTAATTGAGCGCTATTTAAGCCATTACACACTGCTACACCCGCAGCAAGCGCCACTGAAATAATCACCGCAGATCCCGCTACACCCGCAGCAATTCCTGTGCTGACAAATACACCAGCACCCACAATTGAACCTAAACCAAGGGCAACTGCACCTACGACACCTAATTCTCGCTTGAGTGATGGTGATGAATTCTGTGACATGTCTCTGTTTACTTAAAGGATTTGAGCGATCGCATGAGGATTTATTTATAAGTTACTCTGAATCAGAACTAGCTTCATCTTCACTGGCTACTTCAACATCTTGAGTTTGTTCATCTCCACTCGCTGCTTCTTGTTTGAGCTGTTCAACTTCTGGTGGTACGATAGGTTGGTAAAATTCAGCGACTTCCCAATCTTGCGTTAACCAAATTGCACCAAAAGGTAAAGCGTAAAATATCAAAGCAATGTAACCAATGGCAGCTACTCGACCTGCTGTCACAAAATTGGCTGATTTTTCGGCAAGCCAAACAGGTAGTTTCCGCGTGTACTTAGTTGGGTAAAGTAGTGCGATCGCATAGAGATCAAACACCATATGCACCCATGCTACTGTTAGGGATGCTACTCCCTCTGCACTTCCATCACTAGCAAGTGACATTGCTGCGATTAAAGCTGTTATCGAGGTTCCTATGTTTGCACCCAAGAAGTATGGCAAGCTTGTCATAGCTACCACTACACCCAGCGCAATAATTGGCACAATATTAGAAACTTAGTACAAGCACCGAATAGAAGAGAAACATCTTGAATTCTCAACAAAGCAAACTTAATATTCCAGCAGGCTACAACTCAGAAGAGACAACAAGCATTTCTCCTGTTGCTACCAATGAAGCCGATCAAAACACTGCTAGTCAAAATCATCAAAACTTTGATACAGAAACTCCTGAGGATACTGCTCCTGCTCCTGGAGAAAACGTTGTCGATCGTCAAATAGATATTATTGCTCGAATGTAAGCAAGATCAAATTAATATTAGATGCTCAAATGTGGGGTAGGTATCTTGCCTGCCCACACTTAAGCTAATCCTAAATCTAAATAATTAGCTTTCATACAGCAGTTAAGTAGTAAACTTAGTACCAGCATCTTCATTTCTCGCCCTGAAATAACTTTTAAGGGCGAGTATTTTTTGTAATAACATTGTTTCAAATTAACAAAAGATTAAACTTATTTTAACGATTAATTAAGTTTAGATTTTTACTGCATTATGTAGAAAATTCTGAATTTTCTAATATAAAATTTATTCATTAATCGTACAGCTTGACTACAACTAAAATTGAACAGAAATTCACAATAAATTTAGCAAAATCTATTACTAAATCAGTATACTTATCTTCCCTTAGGAACCACAGCACACAAACAAGGTCGCGTTGCTGGGGAAAATGCTGCAGGTGGAAATCGAGAATTTGCTGGTTGTTTGGGTACTCAAGTTGTCAAAGTTTTTGAGCTGACGATCGCCCGTACTGGTTTACGCGACTCAGAAGCTGCAGAAGTTGGTTTTGAGTCTGTAACTTTAGAGACAGAAATTTGGGATCATAAAGCATGTTATCCTGGATCGCAGAAGCTACACATTCGCATTACAGGCGATCGCCACACCCAGCGCTTACTAGGCGCTCAAATTGTCGGTCATTAAATCACAAATGCCTCCGACTAAAGTCGGGGCTACCCAAGGAAAGTGTACCTAAAACAAGACTTCTACCGTCAGTCCACCTCCGTGGACTTTGTTTGTTTAACAGCGAATTCATTCGCACTCGCTCGCATTATTACCGAGTAACGCGTAGTATCTTGTCTTGTCCTGCGGGACAGCTACCTCTGCCATCACAGTTACTTGTTGTGATATAAAGTTCTCCATCAAGACCCATCACAGCATCTCGTAGCCTACCATGTTCGCCTTGTAAGTAAACTTCATGTTGTTGAATTTGCTGAGAATTAGGATCGAAAGCAACGCGATGCAAGTGTTCAGAACGCAGTGTTGCAATCATCAAATTACCTTGCCACTCTGGAATTGCATTTCCGGTATAAATTGTTGCGCCTCCTGGCGGTGCGGCTTCTCGCCAGACTAAAGAGGGAGTTACTAATCCTTCTTGCGATTCACAGCGATAAATTGTAGGCCATCCTAAATTATCGCCTGCTGTGGCAACACTGACTTTGTCGTGACCGCGTCTACCAAGTTCGCCACTAGGACCATGATCTGTTACCCACATTGTTGATTCGTTTGCCCAGTCAAAACCTTGCGTATTGCGAATGCCGCTGATATATACAGGATTACCTGGAAATGGATTATCTTGGGGAACTTCACCATCAGGTGTCACGCGCAAGATTTTACCAGCTAAGCTGCTATTATCCTGAGAAATATCTGGATCTCTCGCATCCCCAGTGCCAATATAGAGCATCCCATCTGGACCAAAGCGAATACGTCCGCCATTGTGATAGAGTGCGACTGGAATATCATCAACAATCATGCGATCGCGAGTCGCACTCGTTCCGTCTTGTGATAATTGCCAGCGTTCGACTCGATTTATTGGTGTTCCGTTGCGATCGGCAGTGTAATATACATAAAATAGTCGGTTTTCTGCAAAATCAGGATGAGCTGCAATGCCAAGCAAGCCACCTTCACCGCTATCAGTAACATTAATTGTTGCCACAGGTGCAGATTCTAATTGACCATTTCGGACTAATCGCACTCTTCCTGGTCTTTCTGTCACCAACATATCGTTGTTAGGCAGAAATGCAATTCCCCAAGGAACTTCTAAGCCAGTTACAACTTCTTCGGTTCGCACATTAACTTGTCCTTGTGGACCTGCGCCTTCAGGTACTAAAGTACAAGCTTGTTGGTTTGCACTTGCTAATTGTGATTGAGGTGATTGAGCAACGTTGCCATTACTAGAAACTTGTTCTGAGGATTGTACCCCACAAGCCGCAACACCTAATGTACTCATACCTGCTACTACACTGGCAATAATTCTTGTCAGCTGCATTTATACCCTCCAATTATGTTAACTTGAAATTTGATTTTATAAACTTGCTTTTTACACATTCAAGTTTTGAGAAAATGACATCATTGATATAGTTTTCTTGATGAAGATTTTATTGAAATTGTTTCATAGTCTGACTGGTAATTAAGTAGAAAATTAATATCAATCAGTTGACAGATAAAAAGTCTCAAATTCAAAATTCTTAGCGATTATAAATTGCAGCTATACATACAAAATTAACTTTGTGGCTTTTTTTTATTTAGTTCATGTATCTTGGAATTTGTTCGTTTACTAACGAATTTAGTTCACCAATTGTTTCTGAGTTTTTTACTTACAATGTGATGAAATTATCCCTGAAGTCATTACTTAATACTGCTAATTTAAACGAAATATGTATTTTTAACTATTATAGCGTAACAGTAGAAGTTAACCGCTGCCATAATAACTTGTACTTCTATGTAATTCTTCCTATAGATAAAAGACACACAGTTAAGTAAGCTAAATCGAAAAAATAAGATCAAGAGAAAGGAACTCAGCAGTTGATACGAGATCGTGCGATCGCTGATTGCCCAATTAGCTAGATCTTCTTAAAAATATTAATTGAGGAGTAATATTTGATATGCTGCGAAAAATCTCAACTGCAAGGAAGTCGGGCGCGTGTCTCAGCAGAATATTTGGGAATATCTAAAACGCTTGCTAATCGCAGTCGGCATTATTGGGCTATTTATCATCTTGCTTCTCTTTGCTTGGGCAATTATTGATGTCTTACTATTAATTTTTTTAGGGTTGCTCTTAGCTGTAGTGCTGCGTACCCTAGCAAAACCTATAGCTCGTTATACGCCTTTAACTGCCCAATGGTCATTAGGTGTCGTTGTATTGTTGCTTGTCGTTGTCATCGGAGTTGGCGGGTGGTTTTTTATTCCAGAGGTTTTGAGCCAAACTGAACTATTTGTGCAACAAATTGGAGTCGGTATCAACCAAGTGCAAAATTTTTTAGCTCAGTATACTTGGGGTCAACAGTTACTAGAGCAAATGCCTGGTGGTGATGGAGGATTGCCAATATCTAACTTACTCAATCAGTTTGTGAATGCTTTCACTTTGACTTTAGAAGGGCTAGCCAATACGCTGTTTGTACTTTTTATTGGCATATTTTTAGCTGTTGATCCAAATCTCTATCGCAGTGGAGTTGTCAGTTTAGTACCCTCGCAAGGACGCGATCGCGCTCGAGAAGTTATTGCAGATGTCGTCCATGTACTACGTGCTTGGCTGTTAGGACGAGTGATTTCTATGATTGCGATTGGGGTTGTGATTGGAATTGGATTGACATTGCTTGATATCCCCCTTGCCTTAGTTTTAGGGATCATTACCGGATTGTTGGAGTTTATTCCTGTTGTCGGACCAATTCTTTCTGCAGTTCCCGCAATTATTATTGCGATTAGTCAAGGGTTTATGCCCGCAGTTTACGTTGCGATATTTTATCTTGTTGTGCAACAGTTAGAAGGCAATGTACTCACACCAATCGTACAGCAAAAAACTGTTTCTTTACCACCAGCAATTACTCTAATTGCCGTGTTAGCAATGAGTGCGTTGTTTGGTCCCTTGGGAGCATTAGTTGCTACACCACTTGCGGCAGTTATTATGGCTTTGATTAAAATGCTTTACGTGCAAGATATCCTTGGTTCTCCTAGAGGGGCGAGGGGTGAGTGACTAGTGGAAGAGTAGGAGTGTGGGTAATAGAGTTTTGAGTTTTGAGTTTTGAGTTTTGAATTGAAGAAAGTTTTATAACTCATAACTCAACACTCTTAATGAGTAACTCTCTTAATCTCCCCGCCTACCCTACTACCCGCTTACCCACCTACTCCTACTGTTTAGTGACGAGTTTTAGTTATCAAGTAGCACTTTTGGATCGTCGTCAATTGAGAGCAGAAATTGAATCAAGTCAGTTTGGTCTTTGACAGAAAAACCAGCTTGCTTGTCAACCCAGTAATTGTGACCGCTACCATCGACATTAACTCGTTGCAAGTCAGAATTAGCACGATTAGCAGCAACGACAGGTTTACGCAGCTTGCGATCTACAAGTACTCGCAAACTTGCACTTGGATCGGGTTGGATGTTTTGTAGTAAAGTACCAGCCATTCCTAACTGATCGGGGTTAGCTATCTTAAAGCCTTTTTTATCAAGCTTGATTGCTTCTGAACTTGCAGCAACACCTCCATCGTGTAAATATGGTGCACTGAGATAAAGTCCAATTAAGTTAGGAACTTTAAATCCTCCCAAAGGATCGCTCTGTGCGTAAGCTAGTTCAATATCTTCTTTGGGTGTGATATCTGTAGGAACTGGTATGACAGGAGGATCGGGTGGTAAAGGGACAGATACATTAGGTGGATAAGTTTGGGGTGGTACAAATAGTTTGGCAAAACCTTTTGATGCTTGGGCACGGGATGGTTGCGTACCAATTTCGCGTTGAGCAATCACATCGTGGTTTGTAAAGTAGCGTCCGCTGTGACAATCGACACAACCTGCTTTGTTAAAGATTGCTGCACCATGCTTTAAGACTTCGCTATCATTTGTTGGTTGATACGGTGGTGGCGCTAGCGTGTTTTGATACGCCGACATAGCATTAATTTGCTCTGCGACTTGATATCCTGGAGAAGCTGCCATTAACCCGTTTTGCATAAATAAACTACCTTTGGGGTATTCTGGCATTTTGATCACTTCGTTGAAACCTGGTTCTCCTGGGGTGGGATCAATTTTCTCAAAAAATTCCGATGGTTTGACTTTTTCTGGCAAGCGGAATTTAGGATTTGAGGCATTTTGGAGCATCGTCCCTAGATAAATCTCTTTATCAACTCCCAAGAGTTCGCCACCTGCATCAGCTGTCGTTGCGGGATCTGCATTGACACCAAACACGGCATTATTTAATGTTGTTAAACCGTGGAACCAGCCAACAGAAGCAACACCACTCCAACTATAAGGCCAAGAGCCGTGAGTGTAAGATGAAGGAATTTGCGAAGGATTATTTTTTAAGTCTCCATTTGAGGTAAAGTTTCCAGGAGGCCAAGATAACAAGTCAATATCAACCGCATCTTCCATTGCTTTGATATCTGGTAAGCGGGCTTCTTGTCCGTCTTTGTTAATGTAAATGCGTTCGCCTAATGGCATTTCAGTAGGATTTGCACTCGCTTGACGAAACAATGCTGCGGAGTTACTTGCAAATGCAATAATTAAACCCGTGTCTACATCATTATTTGGCGCACCTTCTAAAACACGTCCTGTTTCTGAACTGACTGTTGCATGACACAACGCACAAGTCACACCGACACGAACTTTACCTCGATCCAAAAATGAGCGAATTCCTAAAGGAAACAGCGAACCTTTGGGAACATCGATACCTGTATTGAGTACTGTACCCTCATTAAAAATGCGATTACCTACCGTAACATCTTCATCCAAAGTGACTTGTAAATTTGTTGTTGGTTTTCCTCCCAATGCCAAGATTGCTTTGCTCAAACTCCCAATATTCAACGGTCCATCCAGAATTCCAATGACATCAGTAAATAAATACTCATTGCCAAACGTTTCTAAGTAAAACGCTTTACGACCGACATCGACAAGTTCTTCACTGACTTCTACTGCACCATTTTCTGGCGAAAGTTCTTGTCTTCCTATCTCAGTTTGCAACAATTGGTCAGCTTCCGCCTTACTTACTGTATGACCTAGCACATCATACCAACCAATCTCTTGTGATGTAGGCTTCGTGAGTGGTGTATATGTGTTGTAAAGACTTGGCGGTGTTCCAGGAAGTGCGAGTTCAATGCGAAAGGCAATAAACCCGACAAGAACAACCAAAGAAATTAAAATGATGATTGGACGTAATCGCATACGTACCTCATTAATAGAGCTGTTAGCGATTAGCAATTCGCTTTTAGCTAAATACCGATCGCTTTTACGAGTTTTCTTTGTGTAACTGTGGTTTCAACTGCTAAGCCTTCTATCGCCGGAAGCATCCTAACCTTTAGCAACTCCTACGGGGAATGCGCCAATGGGGTTTTTAATCAGCCTCAACTTTCCAAGGTTGCCAAGACTTCTGTTTAACCTCAATCTCACCTTTCTGAGGAGTTGCATCCCAGCGAGTGATTCCATCTTCTTGCCAGAATCGTAATTTAATACAAGCCTCGCCAACCTCTAAACGGTTGAGAGTAATCTCCGGTATCCAATGTGGCAGACAAGGATCGACATAAAGAAGTTTATTAGGAGCATCTGCCTGCAAGCCTAAAATTGCTTGCAATAAATGAAAGATTGAACCAGCTGCCCAAGCTTGAGGGACATTTGCTTCAATGTATGGTACTGGAAAAGCACCAGGCGATCTGGTGACACCAGAGTAAAGTTCAGGTAAACGATAGCTAGCAAAATAGCTCGTTGCCTCAAAAAGGTCACGCGCTAGCCGCGCTGTTTCTTCTTTGAAGCCATAGCGCTTCAACCCTAAGGCAATGATGCCATTGTCATGAGGCCAGATACTCCCTCGATGGTAAGAGAAAGGATTAAAAGCAGGATTATTCGCCGATAAAGTACGAATACCCCAACCACTGTACATATCTGGTGCCAGTAATTTTTGCACAACCTTTGCTGCACGTTCAGGAGAGACAATACCACTCCACAAGCAATGTCCTGGATTTGACGCAACAGTTCGCACTGGCTTTTTATCAGGATCGAGCGTCAAAGCATAAAAACCGATGTCTTCGCACCAAAAAGTTTCTTCAAACTGTGCTTGGAGTTTTGCCGCTTTACAGCGTAGATGGTTAGCGCGATCGCATTCATCCAAATAATCAAAAATTTCTGCCATGCGCATCCACGCATCAAAAACATAGCCTTGTAGTTCGCATAAGGCTTTTGGTGCTTTTACTTGGCTACCATCAGGATAGACAATGGCATCTCCTGAATCTTTCCAACCTTGATTTTCGATACCACTGGGCGATCGCGTTTGATATTCTTGAAATCCATCACCGTCCAGATCGCCGTAGCGATCAATCCACTCTATGCACTGCAAGATCGTATCGCGATAGTCGTGCAACAAGGAGTCGTCACCCGTCCATTTCCAAGCCTCGTGCAGCACAATAAGATACAAAGTTGTTGCATCTGCTGTACCGTAATAAGGTGTATGCGGAATCTTTTGAAAATGTGCGAGTTCTCCTTTACGAATCTCGTGTAAGATTTTACCTGGTTGAGCATCGCGCCAATCGTCCATTTCTGTAGCTTGCAACTGCGCGAGTTTCTTTAGCGTTCCGCGAGCAAAACCAGGGTGTGTAATCATGTTTTGCAGCGTGACAATTAAACTATCGCGCCCAAAAAGAGTGACAAACTTGGGTACACCCGCCGCTGGAAGCCATACATCAGGACCAAAATCATAATCGTATAGTCGTAATGCACCCGTATCACTAACCGACTGACGATATGCTCGATAAACCTCTTCGTTGGTAACTGTCACTTCTGTAACTATTTCTAACCAGCGATGATAAAGTTTTTCTAACTCGGTGTTAATTTCCTCATCGACTGCTTTGTAGTAGCAAATATGAATCGGTTCGCGTTTTACATCATTTTCTACCAAAATGTAGTTTCCACAGGTGTGCCAGCTTTCGCCTGGTTCTAAGGCAATTTCAAAGTTAATCCGACCATTTGCGTAGTGGGGTTGTGAGTCATAGTTACGCGGTTGGTAAATTAAACTGCGGAAAAAATCTTTATTTTTGTAGATCGTATGCAGTTCTTTTTTTTCATTATCCCAGTTTGTTTCCAAACAACCCCGACGCACTAATTGACCAGAGTTCACTTCAAAAATATCGGCAAAGTCTGATCGCAACGCAATTTCTAGAGTAAACTTTGCTGGTCTGAGTCCGTAGTTTGTTAGATCGAGATCTTCATGAATTCCATGTTCTACTGTGCGGCTAATAATTAAAGATAGAGAATTTTGTTCAATATTTCCCTCTTCAGTAATAATTTCTGGATTGGTTAAATAAACTCGTGATGCATAGTATGTCGTTGTAGTTGAGCGCAAACGTACCCACGAACTACTATTGGCATAACAGGCGTAGTAACTCAAAAAACGAGTATCTTCGGCAAAAATTCCTAAAAAACCATCTTGCTGAATTTGACCATCCAAATCAGTAACCATGAACGTTCCGCCATGATTGATGGTTAAAATTGGGGGACCGACGGTGATGCGCATATATCTCCTTAGATGAATAAATGTGAGTTGAATGTTGGTAATTGGTAACTGGTAACTGGTAATTGGTAACTGGTAACTGGTAATTGGTAACTGGTAACTGGTAATTGGTAACTGGTAATTGGTAACTGGTAATTGGTGATTGAAAAAAGATCCATTACCCACTAAAGTACTGGCAAAACTTTTTCGCCAAAGACATCAATAAATGCCTGCTGTTCGCGATTGACATTGTGAAGTGTGATGACTTCAAAGCCGAGTTCGATATCTTTTTGCAACCATTCGATGTGTTGTTGGAGATCGGGGGAGATGCGGACGTATTGATACATATCCTTTGGTTTGACAAAATCGGCGATCGCATCAAATTGCTGAGGACTGCGCAAATCGGCTAATACTGGACTTGTAAAAATGTTTGTCCGCCATTGATCGTAAGCACCCTCTAGTGCTGTAGCTTCATCTGCAGCATAAGAAAGCTGTACTTTAAGATATATTGGTTTTCCTTCCCCGCCACCACGCCGAAATGCTTCTACGACTTCTTTTAACTTTTCGTGAGGGTGCGATATTGTAATCATCCCATCTGCCCACCCTGCTAACCACTCAGCAGTTTGTGGTGTAATCGCTGCACCAATAATTTTAGGGGTAACTTGAGGGCGAGTATAAAGCTTTGCTTCTTCGACGCGGACTAAACCGTAATGAGTAACAGTTTCGCCTTGCCATAAAGCCCGCATAATTTCAGCACACTCTTGCAAACGTGCATTGCGTTCCTCTTTAGCAGGCCAGCGATCGCCTGTAATTTTCTCATTTAATGCTTGACCACTACCCAAAGCTACCCAAAATCGTTCGGGAAACATTTCGGCTAATGTTGCTGCAGCTTGGGCAACGATTGCTGGATGATAGCGCTGTCCTGGAGCACAAACAACTCCAAAAGTCAATGGTACAGCTTGCATTGCTGCGCCTAGCCACGACCAGGCATAACCACTCTCGCCCTGGCGATCGCTCCAAGGGTAGAAATGATCCGAACATGATATCCGCTGAAATCCTGCACTATATGCAGCTTGAGCGTATTGTAGCAGAGTACTGGGTTTAAATTGTTCGTGCGAACAGTGGTAGCCAAATTTAGCCATATTACTAATTCATAATTTGTAATTAATTTCCTGCTTCCTCTACCCCCTGCTTACCCGTACGTAGCAACCTTGAAGCAAAACGCTATCACAGAAGCGATCGCAAAAACATTTGTGTGATGTAGTATTGATTTCCCTCTTGCCAAACACCCACACCCGTTTCGGCAAAGACGGAACGTAAAATATTTTCACGGTGTCCAGGACTCTCCATCCAACCTTGAACTGCAGCAGGGACAGGATCGGAGATATTTGAACTGCGAAATAAATTTTCGCCCACCATTAAATACATAATTCCACCATCGCGCACTCGTTGTGCCGGATTATCACCATCTGGTCCTGTGTGACTGAAGAAATTTTCCTGCGCCATTCTTTGACTATATTGCCGTGCCACTTGGGCTAATCTTTCGTTGTTTTCCAGCGGTTGCAAATTGTTCTCCAAGCGAATTTCATTAATTTGTTGGCGAATCGCCGCTTCCATTTCAGCAATGTTTGGTGTTTGCGCAGGAATTGAAGGTAACGGTTGATTAATGAACTGATCTGCGCCAGGTATTGATAAAACCAATTCTCTTACAGAGTCACACCCTCCTAAAATCAAGGCAATAGGTGTACTTAAAACACATAATCTCCACAAAAATCGACTTTTGTTCATGCGGATGCTGTACTAGCTAAAGCTCTAACACGCGTAGATTCACTTACTCTTCTACCCTAAGCTGGAAGTTCAAAAAGTGGCAATTTCTTCCCTATTTGTACAATTCACTCTTGACTGCAGTGCGATCGCATGTTCAAATAAATTACCAAAATGCCCTCAGCCTTGCTGAGCCAATACCTGCTATTTACGCAACCTAATTCATGACTAAAATGCCGCAATTCCTCCAGTAATTGGCAAGCATCGCTGATACCACTCAGGAGACGATCGCCGCATTACCACCAGCTCGATCAAGCAAAAAGCATTAGTAGTAGCTTCTGCGACGCATCGATAACCTCCGTCTGGGTTTTCCTAAGAAAAATTGCATAACGTTGCCTATGGTTCTATCTGTGGAACTTTCTGGGGTATCACTACTAATACTGCGTAATCCATGCAAGTCTAAAAAGCTAAATCCCACTTTAGAGAAAAAGGGAATTAAACAAAAGAGAAAAGTATCAACTGTTTGATTAAATACCCGAAATCCTGAAGGTCCCAAAATCCACACTAAGGGATAGCAAATCCACAACACGGTGAAATATGTCGTTAGGCGATCGTAAAAACTTGATAAATCGCCTCCTTGACTGCGCGTTTTAGCGCGTAATGGTCCCCAAATTCCCCACATCACAACCAAGAATGCAACAACACCGTTGATGTACCATAAATAGCGCACCCAAGGTATCACAGACAAATCAGCAACTAAGCCACACACAACAACAATGACCTGAGTCATCATCAATGCAGCAGGTAGCACCCAGTCTTTTTTTGGTAAACGATGCATCCCCGTCCAAGACAAAGCTAATAATAATAAAGGCGTAGTGACAACCCAGTCTAAATAACGTGCGTAGTGGGTTATTTGACCAGCAACAGCAATTTTTCCTTGCTCTAACTCTCCGTGTGGTAAAACCATTGAGAGATAAGCTAATCCTGACCAAATAGGAATAAACGCTGCAACTAAATACTCATACTTCGGTACACCACGCGGGTTTGTGCTTAGCGAAATAAAGTAAATTGCACCAACAGCCATTCCAACAATATAAAGCCAGTGAAATATAGCTTCTAAATCCATTGCTCCTCCAGAAAATTAATGAGGAAAATTGTATTAAAGTCAACAAAAAAAGTATTTTACAACAATATTTTGACAGTTAATACTCCTTATAAATAAGTGGATATTCTTGCTTTTTCATCTTCTATCTGAAGAAATAGAGTCATTTTTTTAGAATGCACATTGTATTCCTGGTTACATCAGCAAGTAGAAACATAGTAAGACCAGATTTTTTAGTCTTATGTACTTCTCTTCTCTTGCTGTCGGTTGGTACGAAGAATTTGCAAAAATTTGTTTAGGTTAAAACTTCGCGGATCTATTCGCGTACCTGACCGATCAACTGCCCGATGTGTTGTAATTCGATTATCTGGAACGCTACTTTGGGCTATTAACCAAGCAAGTGAACGATATTGTTCTTCTGTGTAACCACTATGTCTTCTTGCATTATTTCTACCACTTGGTGGAGTTTCTAGTGCTACATGATAAGCAAAGTTATTCACAGATGGCGGAAAATTTGCATGAGTTTTTACAGCTTCTGCTCCTGAAATACCATCAAAAATAGAATTTCCTGCACCAAAAGCTCGATATTCTGGTGGGACAAGATAAACAACTGTTCCATCTAGTTTAATTAATGCATGATAGCTTGCTTGCTGCCTTTCGTTGTAATGAGGTGTTTGGAAAAAATTAATTGTACTTGCGGCAGAACTGACTGTTTCATGTAAAACAACAATTGGTTGATTGGTAACAGGAACGCCATTAATGTCGGTAGTCAGTCTGACACCATAATTCGTTGGGTGTACCGGAACAACTTCATAATTTGGTTGATATACACTTTGGGAATTGCTGAATGATTGTGCTTCTATAGAAGTTACAATCGCTTGTGAATTGGCTGATTGACCCCATGAATTTACGGTTATGTTTGATATTGGTTTTGTTTTCGGTTGTGGTACGTGCCAAAAAACTAAACTAAAAGTAAAAAAGCAAACTAATATAGCACTAGTAAATGCGCTAATCCAAACTAAACGCCTCATGTTTTTAATTTAAAATTCACTTTAGTGATTTTTTTTAGCTTGAGGGCAATAATCTGCACAATTAATTGCCTCCTCTGTTAAAGCAATTTTAGGATTCACAGCACACCTTAAATAAGGATTGCTAGAAAAAAAGCGACAGTTGCTACAAGGAATCTTATTTAGTTGCTGTAGATTGATAACAACATAACTTTGTTTTCGTTTACGAAGCTTAGACAACATACTGAGAAAAATGACTCCACCAGTAAGTAAACCTAAGGAACCCCAAAAAGCACCTGTGTTAGGTATATTTACTTGATTTGGCGCTGCTGTATTCTGATTAATTTCTGTACGAGTCAGGTTGCTAAAATTTCTTTCTGCAAGCAAAGAGTTTTGGTTAAGCTTGTGCCCCTGCATACTATTTACCTCAAATTACAGTCACTTGTCAGGATTTTGAGCGCATTAAAATTTGTGTATCACACGTTTTTCTGGCAAGGCTCATACGGTAATACCAAGTTGAAATGCCATGTAAACTCGTATTCTTAAATCAACACCATTGAATAATTTCTGCTAACGATCAGTATTTGGAACAATTGTGACGAGAGAGTGACAGAAATTAAAAAGGCAGATTTTGTCATAAAACTATCTTTTTTAAGTAGTGCGATCGCAGAGTATAATTTTTGAACCTAAATAATTAAGTAACAGCCTCTCACTTAGCGAGCAACACAAATAATGTCCGCTCTACTGCCTATTTATATAGCCTCAAAGTAGCATCCGGATGTATTTAATCATGTTTACTACTGATGCTCGCCACAGTAACCTGAAATTAAGGCATAGTATTATTGAGATCCACAATCGTTTAGTTATTCAAAAATAGCTACAAAAATCTTTCAATCAGAGGAGTAAGGTTCGCTGTGAATTTCGGTCGATGGATTGGCTTAATTGTTCTGCTGATTTCTTTGTATATCCTTTGGCAGATTCGGCAGCTGCTTTTACTCTTACTTACGGCAGTTGTCATAGCAACAGCTTTGAATCGGTTGGTTTTACAACTACAAAGATTAAACGTCAAACGCGGTTGGGCAGTTTTAATTACTTTAACAAGTCTGTTGGCGCTTCTTACTGGCTTTTTCGTGCTCATTGTACCTGCATTTGTTGAACAATTTCAACAACTTATTGCTCTACTTCCTACAGGCTTGGTGCGAATTCAAACTTGGCTGAGTTGGTTAGAACTGCAGATCATTCAACGATTTCCTAATTTACCAGCTAACTTACCCGATATTAGTAGCTTAATTCAACAAATTCAGCCGATCGCTACTCAGTTATTAGGTCAATCTGTTAACTTTTTCTCAACTTCGATTACTGCACTACTACAGTTTCTCTTAGTCCTGGTGTTAACACTGATGTTGCTAGCACAGCCTCAGCCGTATCGCGAATCATTTATCCGACTTTTTCCTTCATTCTACCGCCGTCGAGTCGATGAGATTTTGACACGGTGTGATGTTGCATTGGGAAGTTGGGCGGTTGGTGCAGTCATTGAAGGAATATTTATTGCAGTCTTAAGTGGACTGGGGTTATGGATTATTGGCGTACCCTTAGCCTTAGCCCATGCAATGCTTGCTGGTTTATTGAACTTTATTCCTAATATTGGACCAACACTGAGTGCAGTATTTCCGATTGCGATCGCACTTCTTGATGCTCCTTGGAAATCAGTTGCGGTTCTCATACTATACATAGTTATTCAAAATATCGAAAGTTACTGGCTAACTCCATTAGTCATGGCACATCAAGTAGCTTTGTTACCAGCTATTACATTAACAGCACAGTTATTATTTGCAGGCTTTTTCGGTGCATTAGGATTATTGATGGCACTACCACTAACTGTTATTGCCAAAACATGGTTAGAGGAAGTCTTGTTTATAGATATTTTAGATAAATGGCGTCACCCCCAAGCTAAAGTGGTGCATGAGGAAGTCATTTATGATACTAATACAGATTACGATCCAGAAATTAGTGAGGAATGGAAAGAAGTCTAAGTTCAATGACTAACCATGCTCCTTTTGATCTGCTTGAAGTTGATTTAATTCAAATAAACTAATTATGACGCCGGCAATTGGTACTGATAGAAAAACACCAACTAAACCTGCAATTCTTGCACCTACTAGCAAAGCAAAAAACATTACAACTGGATTGACATTCAGCGATCCTTGCATGATCTTTGGCATGAGAACATTTTCTTCAACTTGTTGTAGTAAAACGCAACCTACCAAGACTTGAAGACTAAGAAAAATGCCTTGGGGTAATAAGATAATTGACACTAAAGCAACTCCGATTGTTGCACCAATACCAGGAATTAAGTCGAATACTCCGGCGATCGTCGCTAGTAGTAAAGCAAAGGGTGCTTGTAATAGTAGCAAAACAACGTAAACTGAGACACCAAAAAAGAGTGACAACAAGAAACGTCCCCAGAAAAAACCGAGAAAATTGTGTTGAATTGCCTGAGTTATTTTATCGCGCCAATGAGAGGGGAAAACTTGTAAAAGAAAATACCATAATCGCTTGCCATCAAGTAGCATAAACAAGACAATTACAGCAATAATAATTAAATCGACAATATTAGTAATAATGGCTTGTAATGTAGCAAAACCAAATCCTAATCCAGCTAAGGCTTGATTGCGAATTTGTTCTTCAATAGCCTCAAAATCTACTTGAAATTTAAATCGCTGTAGTGCTTGTTCTAGTTGTTCTATTGCAGGTAGAACGCTATTTAAAAGTTCTGGGGCTTGGTTAATAAGTTGTTCGCCTTGTGACAAAATTGCTAAACCGATTGTAAAAACTATCGCTAGTAGCAAAAAAATACTTAAGAGAAAGACAAGTATAACTGCTACGGTGTGAGGTAAGAAACTTTCTAGCCAACGTACAGGATAACTGAGAAGAAAAGCAAAGACAGCAGCAAAAATGAAAGTAACAATGACGTGTTCAAAATAAGCTAGGATTTGAGCAATTGCCCAGCCAAGTGCAATAAGTAATAAATACCGAACTAGCGTTGAATTATTTAGTCGGTTCCATAAAGGCTTGATCGGTGACTCACTCATAAATGGGGACTAGAATTATACAAAAAATTCTTTAATTCGTTGCAATAATTGCTACTATCTTCTCCCAATGAGGCTATGCCATGTACGCATACATTTACGGCGGAAATTAGTTAATAAACCAGGCGACGATCGCTTCTGGTTTGCTTGGGGTATATCTTCAGAAATAGGTATTGCATACTCTTCTGGTACAATTGGAGATCCATGTTGTTTGGCATAGACTTTGGTAAATTCTGCACCTAAAAATAAAATATGGGCAGCGTAGTAAATCCAGGTGATAATAATTAAAAAGGAGCCAGCAACACCATAAGCTGAAGCAAAATTTGTTTGACCTAAAAATAAACCAAAAAAGTACTGACCTAGCATGAATAATACTGTAGTGAAAATCGAGCCTACTAAGGCATCACGCCATCTTACCTTGGCATCAGGTAATACAGTATAAATCGCGGCAAATAAAACTGTAATCATACAAAAAGAGACGACAAAACTGAGAACTCGCCACCAATAGCCCTGCCCAGGTGTTAACTCATTTAAAACATCAACAACTGAAGCTAATACTGTGTTAGCAACAAAAGAAACAAGAAGTAAAAATGCAATTACTAGCACCATTGCAAACGACAATAATCGTTTACGCAGAAAGTGTGTAATATGCTTCCCTGGTACTGGTTTAACTTCCCATATTTTGTCAAGTGCATTTTGAATTTGGGTGAAAACTCCAGAAGCACCAAAGGCGAAAAAAGCTAAGTTAAAAATTAAGCGAAATGGTCCTCCTGTAGCATCTTGTCGCATATTAGCGATCGCTGTTGCAATCACCTCAGCACTTTCAGTTCCGACAATACCTTGAATTTGATCGACAAGTTGTTGCTTTGCTGTTGCTTCGCCATAAATTGCCCCTACCATCATAATGACAAGGATCATGAGTGGTACAAGCGAGAAAACTGTGTAGTAAGCTAAGGACGAAGCTAACAATGAAACTTGATTAAATTGCCACTCTGAAAATGTCTCCTTAAGTAGCTGCCATACATTCCTTGCATATTTCATGACAATTCAATTGTTTTGCTCCTTAGTTTTAATTTATACCTATCGGGGAAAATGTAACACAATAATTGAGATTTCTGGATGAGTGCGAGCAATGACTTCTGGTTCTGTTCCTAACATTCGCATACTTAGAATATCAGGGTGATTTCCTGAAGTTAGGATGAGTAAATCGTCAGGTTGTAGCATTTTGGCAACGCGGCTGACAAAATTACCCCGTACGTGCTCAATTGTTGCTTCGGTTTGTAGTTCTGGAGGAATTTTAGGTGCTTTGCGACGAGAATTTTTCGTGACGTGCAACACTTCTAGATTTGCTTTCAGTTCGTCAGCTAAGGTTTGTGCTAAAGCTATTGTTTTTTGCAACTTAGATGAGGCGAAGTCTAAATCAGTTAATGCGAGAATGACACGTTCAGTATTTCTAATGGGCTGGGTAAACCGTGCAACGAGTACAGGTACAGTTGCTTGACGGATAACATTGTCAATGACACTGCCAAAAAAATTATCGCGATAGCTAGAGTAACCTTTCCAACCGCAAACGATTAAATTGGCATCGCGTTCTTGTGCTGCTCTAAGAATTCCTTTCTCAATTGAATCATCAACGCGTCCAATTGTTTCGACTGACGTTACTGCTGCATGAGCAATTGTTTCGGCTTTAGCTAAAAGTTCTTGTTGCTGTATTCTTTTCTCGGCAGTTACCGCTCCATTACTGTCACTCAGAATATGTAAAGGTAGTAATGTACCATCACTATTTTTTGCCAAGATGATTGCAAGTTTCAAGAGATGATCTTCGGTACTAGGGTTAGCAACAGGAACTAGAATACGATCTGCTAACTTTTGTGCTGTCTCTGTTGTCGAAGTTACGGCATCGGGTTTCACACCTTTGCCCCAACGTGTTGTTATCCACGGAGAAGCAATACACGTTACTAAAATCATGGCGATCGTGCCATTTACTGTTAGCTGATCGACTAAATCAATCTCAAATGCAACTGTAATTGCGGCAAGAGTTGATGCAGCCTGTGCAACTGAAAGACCAAACATCAACATTACGTTAGGAAACTGCAATCCAATAATTTTACCTGTTCCCCATGCTGGTAAAAATTTAGCAACAATTGCTACAAAAGTCATCACTCCTGCTACTAATAAAGAGCGTGGTTCGCTAATTAAAATACTTGGATTAATTAGCATCCCAACAGAAATAAGAAAAAATGGGATGAATAAAGTATTTCCAATAAATTGAATGCGATTCAT
Source organism: Gloeocapsopsis sp. IPPAS B-1203 (assembly GCF_002749975.1). Taxonomy (NCBI): domain Bacteria; kingdom Bacillati; phylum Cyanobacteriota; class Cyanophyceae; order Chroococcidiopsidales; family Chroococcidiopsidaceae; genus Gloeocapsopsis; species Gloeocapsopsis sp. IPPAS B-1203. The sequence goes on from NZ_PEIG01000014.1 coordinate 144,156, forward strand.
TAAAGGACTTAACTGAGGAATCAATTGAGTAATTGCAATTCCAGCTAAAAAAGCCCCAATAATTGGTTCAATTTCAATTAATTCAGCGACATAAGATACAATAAATAACGTAGCAACAACAAAGGTAAATTCTGCACTTTCATCGTGTCCAAACTTCCGAAAAAACCAACGACCAATTTTAGGAACTCCCCACAAAGTAGCAAAAGTATATATTGTTAAAGCTGGAATCAGAAATAACCAAAATCCTAAAGTAAGATTTCCTTGATGGGCGCGAACAACAACTGCTAAAACAAGCAATGCCAAAATGTTTGTGATTAATGTCCCTCCCAAAACTGTTGTTACAGCTTGGGTACGCATCACTCCCAACCGCATCGCGATGGGTAGCGCCAAGAGCGTGTGCGAAGCAAAACAAGAGGCTACTAAAATTGAGGCAAGTAAGCCATAACCTAGTAGCAACATACTACCAGTTCCCAAAAGCATAGGAATGATAAAAGTTGCTAATCCAAAAATAACTGCTTTATCAGCGTTGTACTTTAAATCATCCAGGCTTGTTTCTAAACCAGCCATGAACATCAAAAATAGCAATCCTACAGTACCAAGTAAAACGATTGTGCTATCACGCTCTAATAAACCAAAACCATAAGGACCTACTGCTAATCCTGCTAAAATTAGACCGACAATACCTGGTAGTTTGATCCGCTCGAATAATAGCGGCGCAACTAGCATAATTGCCATGATAATTAGAAATACAGGTACAGGATCGGTAATGGGACCAGCTAAAACTGATGGACGAAAAAACTCAACAAGCGATCGCCCTGTATTCTGCGTAGACAACCAACTCGCCTGCACAAATGTTAGAAAAGATACTTGATAGAAATTTATGACTTCCATTGCGCTTTGAGTGTAAAGATTGCTAATAGGTAAGGTATACATATCAATTTTTGTTCCTAAAAATATCTATATTTAGTTACTTTTTTTAATAAATAAAACCTGTAAATCAAGATATTTGATCGATTGAGCGCACAGTATAAAATATCCACAAGTTATTGGCTACAAGCACGGAGACATAATCTTTAATGATTTAAAAATTGTCATTTTTCCATCATATATATTGAATAAAGTAATAAAGATAACGGTTTTTACAAACAGGTAATGGCTTGCAGTGTAACTTTAATCCATCACCTAACTGCCAGAAACAGTGTCGGGGGGCAAATCACATGACGGCAACAGAAGAAAAACTGCTGGAACATCATTGGCATAATCTATCACCACAGGAAGTTGCTCAAAGTTTAGATAGCGATCCTAAAACTGGTTTATCCGCTGCTGAAGTGTCGCAAAGACAGCAGAAATATGGTTCAAATGAGTTAAAAGGTAAACCAGGGAAAAGCCCAATAATACGATTTTTGTTGCAATTTAATCAACCACTGCTGTATATCTTATTAGTTGCTGGTGCAATTAAGGCATTACTGGGATCGTGGACAAATGCTTGGGTGATTTGGGGTGTCACTGTCATCAATGCAATTATTGGCTATGTACAAGAATCGAAAGCTGAAAGTGCGATCGCAGCGCTGGCTTCCGCAGTAAAAACGGAAGCGACAGTATTGCGCGACGGGCAAAAAGTCAGGGTGTCTTCCACAGAGATTGTTCCTGGCGATATTGTATTGCTAGCTTCTGGAGATAAAGTTCCCGCAGATCTACGATTATTCGATATCCGCAACTTGCAAGTCAATGAATCAGCCTTAACGGGAGAATCGGTTGCGGTCGAAAAAAATACAAGACAAGTAGAAACTGATGCCCCCTTAGCCGAACGCACTAATATGGCGTATGCAGGTAGCTTTGTGACGTTTGGGACTGGTAGCGGTATTGTGATTGCGATCGGGCAAGATACAGAAACCGGACGCATTTCGCAGTTAATGGATCGCGGAACAAACTTAACAACACCTTTAACACGCAAGTTTGATCGCTTCAGCAAAACGCTGTTGTACATTATCTTGGGTGTTGCGGCTTTAACCGTGGCTGTAGGTATTGGTTACGGAAACTCCTTAATCGATATGTTTGAAGCTGCTGTTGCTTTGGCTGTGAGTGCTATTCCTGAAGGCTTACCTGCTGTTGTCACAATCACACTCGCAATTGGTGTATCGCGCATGGCACGTCGTCATGCGATTATTCGCAAACTACCTGCAGTGGAAACTCTTGGCGGTGCTACTGTTATTTGTTCTGATAAAACAGGAACACTCACCGAAAACCAAATGACGGTGCAAGCAATTTATGCCGGAGGACAACACTATCAAGTCACAGGTAGTGGGTATAATCCAGAAGGGCAAATTGTCGTTGCTGCAGATATACCTGATGGTGTTGATGCACACCAGATTGCAGATCTTAATTCAAATATAGCTTTATATGAGTGTTTAACCGCAGGCTTACTGTGTAATGACTCGCGCATAGAAGTCAAAGATGGACAAAACACTGTAATTGGCGATCCCACTGAAGGAGCTTTGATTATTGCTGCTAATAAAGCAGGGCTGAATGACTCTCACGCAGAAGCAATGCCCAGAGTGGATGTGATTCCTTTCGAGTCTGAATTTCAGTATATGGCAACGTTGCATGAGAAGGGGCGTGGACAACGGATAATTTATGTCAAGGGTTCAGTAGAAGCATTGCTACAGCGTTGCGAACAGATGTTGGATGCCCAAGGGGAACTGCAACCAGTAGATGCAGAGATCATTCAGCAGCAAGTTGATGCAATGGCGAACGAAGGATTGCGAGTGTTAGCTTTTGCTCAAAAAATATCAGCACAGCAGTCACTCGATCACGACGATATTGCCACAGGCTTAATCTTCCTGGGATTGCAGGGAATGATCGATCCGCCACGTCAAGAGGCAATTAGGGCAGTAAAAACGTGTCAGGAAGCAGGGATTCAAGTCAAAATGATCACCGGAGATCATGCTGTCACGGCACGAGCGATCGCACAACGTATGGGCTTTAATCACCATGAAGAAGTGATTGCCTATACCGGAAAACAACTTGCACAGATGGACGATCGCGAATTGGCTAATGCGGTAGAAAATGGTGCCGTGTTTGCCCGCGTTGCTCCAGAACAAAAACTTCGTTTAGTAGAAGCCTTACAATCTAAAGGTGAAATTGTCGCCATGACTGGCGATGGTGTGAACGATGCCCCTGCTTTAAAGCAAGCTGATATTGGCACGGCAATGGGCGGTGCAGGAACCGAAGTGGCTAAAGAAGCCGCCGACATGATTTTAACAGATGATAACTTCGCCTCGATTGAAGCCGCAGTTGAAGAAGGACGCACAGTTTATCGCAACTTGTTGAAAGCGATCGCGTTTATTCTCCCTGTCAATGGTGGTGAATCAATGACGATTTTAATTAGCGTGTTGCTAGCGCGAGTTCTGCCGATTCTCTCGTTACAAGTTCTGTGGTTAAACATGGTGAATTCAATTGCGATGACTGTACCCCTCGCTTTTGAACCCAAATCAGAAATTGTTATGCAGCAGGAACCGCGTAATCCAAACGAACCGCTGCTTTCTCGCAGACTACTGTATCGCATCATCCTAATTTCTGTATTCAACTGGATTCTGATTTTTGGGATGTTTGAATGGGTACTCCGCGATACTGGAAATGTTGATTTAGCTCGGACAATGGCGATTCAAGCGCTGGTTTCTGGTAGGATCTTTTATCTGCTGAGTTTGAGTCAACTGGGAACTGCGATCGCAACTCGACTTATTGGACGCCGCAGAGAATCATTTAGCGATGCTCGTGCTATTTTAATTGGAATTGTTGGTGCAGTCATTCTCCAAATTATTTTCAGTCAAGTGGGTTTCATGAATACATTATTCTCTACAGCACCACTCAACTGGAATCAATGGCTGATTTGTCTGCTTGTTGGTTTACCAATGATTCCCACTGCAATTATTGCTAATCGCATCGATCCAATCGAAAAGCCTTCTTCAAGAAAAAGATAGCAGCACCAAGGTCAACAAAATTAAATAATAAATAGGGTAGGCATCTTGTCTGCCCTTTACCATTCCAATTCAGCCGGCGCAACTTTGCGTTCGTTACGACGAATATTCAGAATTTGACCACTACGCATTGCGATCGCGCGATCGGCCATTCTCGAAATTCCCGCATTGTGGGTAATCACAATTGTCATTGTGCCTAATTCACGGTTAGCTTGTTCTAAGACTTCTAGTACCAGTTTGCCAGTTTGAAAGTCAAGCGCTCCTGTTGGTTCATCACATAATAATACCTCTGGACGTTTCGCAATAGCTCTTGCGATCGCCACTCGCTGTTGTTCGCCACCAGACATTTGCGAGGGAAAATGATGGATGCGATCGCTCAATCCAACTCGGAAGAGTGCTTCTTCTGGTTGCATTGGACGACGTGCCATGTCTGTCACTAGTGCCACATTTTCTCGCGCTGTGAGGCTAGGAATCAAATTGTAGAACTGAAAAATAAAACCAACGCAGTCTCGGCGAAAGCGGGTGAGTTCTGCATCGCTAGCGTTAGTCAAATTGCGATGATGAAAAACAATTTGCCCGCTTGAAGGAACATCTAATCCACCTAAGATATTTAATAATGTGGATTTACCGCTACCCGAAGGTCCTAAGACAACAACAAATTCACCTTCGTACAAATCAAGATCAACGGACTGTAACGCATAGACCTCCACTTCACCCATGCGGTACACCTTTGTGATGTCTTGCAAATGAAACCCAACATTGTTGGAGACAGCAGAGGTAGGTAACTGACCGTGTTGATTGTTCATGGTCAGAGGTAATTCTATGGTGATGCTTCAAGTTTAGGCGATCGCACCTGATCTTCACAAGATTCTCAAGTTTCCTTCCTAAAGTGGAACTCAGCAAATGAAATGTAGAGGCGACTGTTGTGATCAGCTACCAGGAAAAAATCATTGCACTTTGGACTGTTTTTTTACTAGGTACACTCTTTCATACTCAACTTGGTTTGATGCCACTGTTTCACGGTCAAGATATTGCGATCGCAGATATCCACAATAATCTGAATATTGCTTATATTCTCTGGGGAATGCTCGGCTTTTTTGTTTTACCCATGTTTGCAATTATAGTCATGGCATTCAATGACTCTAAACGTTATCGAGTTATTCATTTAAGTTTGACAATTTTTTATACCGTTCTGAACTTTTTACACGTTGTACTTGACTTAGAAGTTACACCAATTGCTTGGTATCAAATCGCATTAATGATTGTTTTATTTTTTATTGGTTTGTTACTTAATATAGTCTCATTGCAATGGCTAAGAGCATACAACTACCATAAAAAACTGGCTTAGTAGCTAATGAGGTAAAAATGCAACTGCAATCAATTCCTGTTCAAATTCCTGAAGGAAGTAATGTCATCTTAGGACAATCACACTTCATTAAAACAGTTGAAGATCTTTATGAAATCATGACTGAAAGTTCATCTCAGATCAAATTTGGTATTGCGTTTTGTGAGGCATCCGGACCATGTTTGATTCGTGCTGCTGGTAACGAACAAGCACTAAAAACTGCTGCGGTCAATAATGCCAAAGCGATCGCGGCTGGACATAGTTTTATTATTGTGATGCAAAATGCCTATCCAATTAGTGTTTTGAACGCAATTAAGCAATGTCCAGAAGTCTGTAATATCTACTGTGCTACTGGGAATCCTGTTGAAGCAATTGTGGCTGAAACAGATCAAGGAAGAGGAATTTTAGGTATTGTGGATGGTTCGGCACCGCAGGCTATTGAAACTGATGAAGATGTGAAAGTACGCCATCAATTTTTACGTCAAGTAGGCTACAAGCTTTAGTTGTAAATAATGAGGCACAAAGAGATTTGAGGTAGTTGTAGATGATATCACTGCCATTATCTAAACGATCCTCAAAGTTATTGATCTATCTCGGTATTGCGCTAGCAACAGCGATCGCCATTGTCTTATTACTACGTCCCACTCCTGTTGCAGTTGAGGTAGGGCGCGTTGAACAAGGCAAGTTGCAAGTCACAGTTAATGCAGAGGGAATGACACGAGTTCGCGATCGCTACATCCTTGCAGCAGAAGTCAATGGACACCTAGATCGGATTACTTTAAATGAGGGTGATGTTGTGGATGTAGGTGATGTTGTAGCGCGGATTGATTCCTTGCCACATACAACTGCTGTTCAAGAAGCTTTAGGGCGTTTAGCAGAATGGCGGGCACAACGTGCAGGAGTTGAAACCCAACGCCCCAAAACCGCAGCTTTAGCACAAGCACGCAGTCGCATTGCAACAACTCAGGCAAATCAGCGACAAATTGAAGCACGAGTTGCTCAAGCACAAGCTACTTTAGAGCAAGCCCAGCGCGATCGCCAACGGGCACAATACTTTGCCTCTACAGGTGTCATCTCACGTCAAGCGCGAGAACAAGCCGAATTAAACGAACAAACAAAACAAGAAGAACACAATGCCGCACTCCAAGCCGCACAAGCAGCGCGATCTGAAGTAGCTGTTGCCCAAAAAGCTCTTGCCTTACTACAAGCCGAGCAAAGCGATCCTGATTATCTTTTAGAAGTTTACAATGCTCGCATTGCTAGTGTCGAGGCGGAACTAGCACGATTGCAAGATGAAGCTCAGCGTACTGAGATGCGATCGCCAGTACGCGGTCAAGTGTTGCGAGTTTTGCAACGTAGCGCCCAAGTTGTTAACGACGGAACTCCACTTCTGGAACTAGGCGATCCAACAAAACTTGAACTTGTGGTAGATGTTCTTTCTAGTGATGCAGAACGAGTTGCTGTCGGAAATGCGATGCAAGTTACCTCTGGGACAACACAACTAGAAGGTCGAGTACGGCGCGTTGAACCTTCTGCTTTTACAAAAACATCTGCTTTGGGCGTAGAAGAACAGCGCGTGAATGTCATAGGTAGTCTTGACGCACCAAAAGTACTCGGCGATGGTTATCGAGTCGATGTGCAAATTGTAGTTTGGGAAAAACGCAATGTATTACAAGCACCGTTGAGTGCATTGTTTCGTTGCAATCAAGCTTGGTGTGTCTTTGTCGTTAATAATGGTAAAGCCGAACGACGTCCAGTTACAGTTGGGCAACGCAGTGATACTACCGTAGAAATTCAGCAAGGCTTAACTGCTGATGAACTATTAATCTTGCACCCCACAGAACAAATTGAGGATAATCGCTCTGTCACTATAAATGATTGAGTTCTTGTGCTATCCAACTACTCGCGGGTTTTGAGCACCGCAACTAAATCAAGTCGGTTCACCTGACGGCGAATGATTACTCCTGAAACGATCGCAGCGATCGCAATGACTCCCAAGGCAAAAGCATAGCTTGTTTTAGTGACAATTAAGGGAATTCGGTACAGTTCTGACTCAAAAGCTGCAGACAGAAATGCTGAGAAACCATATCCTAAAACAAATCCCCACGGAATCGCAAACAAAATAATCGCAGCTTGTTCGCCTAAGAGAATTACTGTGACTTGGACGCGAGAAAATCCCATAATTCGTAACGTTGCTAATTCGCGGCTGCGTTCTGATAAGGCAATTCTTGCCGAATTGTAGACAACTCCAAAAGCAATAATACACGCGAAAATGACTAGAACAGTGGTAAAAATGGCTCTACCGCCAGCAATTGTTTCTTGAAACTGAGCGATCGCGGCTTGACGAATTGAAATTCCTGTAACAGCGGGTGTTCGTTTTAATAGTGCGTAAAGTTGCTCAGTTTGGTTTGTATCAATCGCCAAGAATGCGCCAGAAATTGTTCCACCTTCTTGCATCAATCGATTTAACGCATGAATATCCATGTAAGCAGCAACACCAATCATCTCATCAACAAACCCGACTACTGGAACTGTGCGGATCGGGCGTTCTTCTTCTAAAACTTCAACTGTGAGTAGATCTCCTGAACCAATGTGTAAGATATCTGCTAAAACTTTAGTTAAAACGATACCATGAGGTGGTAAATTAACTGTATTGAGTTGTCGATCAATTAAGCGACGTAATTTTCCTGTTGGTTCTAACCCTGTGATTCCAATAGGGCGCGATCGATGCTCAAAGCGTAAGCGGGCTGCTACACTGCGAAACGGTTCGGAATACAAAACACCAGGTAAACGATTGACTTCGTAACGGACGCGAGCAGGACGTGGATGATTAAATACAATTGTGACATCCTCACGCTGCACCTGCCGAAATTGAATATCAATCATGTACTCAACAGCATCAATCAAGTAACGTCCCACCACTAACATTGCTAAAGCCAGTGCAATACCTAAAGCTGCAAACAAAGCTTGCACCGGTTTACGCTCAATATTCCGCGCAATCATGCGTCCTACAGGAGAAAGCCAAGTATGCAATCCCATGCGTTCGATGAACGTCAGGCGAAACACTGCAGGCGGTTCTAGGCGCATCGCCTCGGCGGGTGGTAGCAATACAGCACGTTGCACAGCAATAAATGCTCCAAAGAGTGCAGCCCCTCCACTAATGACAATTGCGCCAACAATCAATTCAATTCTTGCTTCGTAGCGTAGTACAGGAAAAGCATAAAACTGAGCATAAGTGCGTGTCACAGCATTTCCAAACCATACCCCAATTCCTGTGCCGAAAATAGCTCCCAGCAGTACGATCGCCAGCACAAACTTGAAGTAATGAATTCCAATTGTGCTGTTGCTATATCCAAACGCCTTGAGTACCGCAATTTGTTCGCGCTGGGTACTCACTAATCGTGATAGTGAGATATGCAACAGAAATGCTGCAATTCCTAAAAAGACAATCGGTACTACCGTAGCTGTTCCCTGCAGTTGAGTAATTTCATCGGCTAAAACTCGATGCGAAATTTGATCTTCTCTTCCATAAGCCCCTAAACCACCATAAGGTGCTAGCAAGTGATCGAGTTGAGAAATTATCTCGGCTTGACTTGCTTGGGGCATCAGCGACAGAGTAACATCATTAAATGCACCATCCATATTAAATGCAGTAGCTAACGCCTCGCGTCCTATCCATAACACGCCAAATCGCTCGTTGTCTGGAAACAAATTTCCTGCACCACGAATTTCATAAATATATTCAGGCGAAAGCGCAATACCAACAATCTGCAACGATTGCCAACGTCCATTGATAATGGCTCCTAGCATATCTCCTAATTGCAGTTGATTTGCATTAACAAAGGCTTCACTAACTAATACTTCATTGTTACGCCCTGCTTGAATGTATCGCCCTTGACGCAAATAAAGATCGTTAAGCATGACACTCGGCTGTTCAGGAATTGATACCAACCGTCCAATCGCTGGTTCATCGCGCTGTGGAATATCGAGTGTGACATCCATCACGACTCGTGTTTGTACTTGTGCTACCCCTGAAATAGCAGCAATTTGATTAACAAGTGACTCTGGCGCACGCTTCAGTTGTACGAATATATCTGCAAAGCGATATTGCTCATAATATGTCGCTTGCGATAGTTGCAGTGAATCATACGCACTTAACATCGAAACAAAGCTAGCAATACCACAAGCAACAACTAATGCGATCGCGATCGCTTGTCCTCGCCAATGCAAGAGATCTCGCCAGAGTTTTTGATTGAGAGGTGACATGGATGTCTACCTAATATCACGTTCGGTTAAAGGCTACTCACTCGTAGAGGAACAGAAAAAAGGTATAAGCTATGCAGTACTTCTTACATCTTTGCAAGGTTTGATGATAGAAAATACAACAAGTTATATATGTTAAAGAAATTCAAGTTATTGTCGCAGAAATATTACTACAATCCACCTCTTGAACGAATAATTTGCCCAGTAATCCATTGTGCTTGTGCCGAAGCTAGAAATAAAATAATATGTGCTGCATCTGCTGGAGTACCAACACGACCAAAAGGCGATCGCATTGCCAGTTGATCGCGAAATTCTGCACTCATCCAACCCGTATCTGTCGCGCCAGGATCGACTGCATTAACTGTAATACCTTTCTCTGCCAAACTAGCACTTAAACTGATTGTTAGTGCCTCAATGGCTCCTTTAGTAATTGCATAAGGGAGATTCTTTGGCATTGGTGCTATTTGACCAGAAGTTAGATTGATAATTCTACCGCCATCGCGTCCATCGTGACGCTGCGCAAATTCTTGACATAACAGTGTAGTTCCCCGTACATTCACTGCATAGTGTGTATCAAGTAAATCAGCAGATAGCGAGTAGATATCAACTTGTTCATCGTATGCTGCATTGTTCACTAAAATATCCACCGAACCCAGTAAATTTTCTACTTGTTCAAATAATTGTTTTGGTATCTCTGATTCAGCAAGATTCGCTTCCAATCCAGCAGCTTTTACTTGATAAGATTGCAGCATGGTAACAATTTCTTCTGCTTCTCGATCGCGACTTCCCCAAGGCATCAAAGCATCGTAAGGACGATAATAAGTTGTAAAAACATTCGCCCCAGCTTCAGCTAAAGCACGCGCGATCGCGAACCCAATACCTTGAATGCGACTCACTCCCGTCACTAAAGCCACCTTATTAGATAACCCATAGTCAATCATGTCATCTTATGTTTAATCAAAAGAAGTCTGACATCCAAGGTGAAGAACTAACAAAAATCTGTGTTGCTATTGATAAAGCTGTTTCTGTAGCTTCTAACCATCCTACAAGTTGCAATTGCTGTGGTGTAAATAATCCTGTGTATAGGGGAGATAATCCTCTGACATCGAGCTTTAATTCTCCTTTTCCTCCTCGTACTACTTCACTGCGTCCTTGTGCTACTTTTAAAATGAATTTGTCGTTGTTTTCTACAATCAAGTCATCGCGAACTTCCAAATGTAATTCGGTTACTAATCCTTGTGGATAACCGCGTTTCTCTAAAGCTTTCATAACATCTACAATTCGCACCATCCAATGCTCTAGGCTTGCTACTTTAGCAGTTTGTTCCGGCAAAAATAGCGTTAAAAAATTATTAGGAGAAGCCCTCCATCGTACTTTCTCAACTTGCGAGCGGTGATCGCTAATAAATGTCCAGAAACGCTGCACTGCGCCTGTAGTAAGCAAGACAAGATCGCGGATTGTAAGACAACTGCTATTATTGATTTCCTGTTGTTGAAACATTAAATACCCTTCAGGTTGATCTGCACCAATCAAATAAGCATAAGTAGATGATTCTGTTTTCTCTTGCCAAATCGACTGATGGCGTTGCAAATATCCATTTGTTGATTTTGCTTGTTGCTGATGCAGATTATAGAATTCATGACAATCGAGATTTACAGCTTGCATTGGTAGTGTGCGATTGCGCATCATGATACTTTGCGTGGGCATTTCCCAAGTGCAAAGGCTTCCTCCTTGTTCGTATCCGGCTTGGCGATACAATTGTTGTGTCGCTGCATACAAAGTAGAAAGTGGTATACCCTGCTTGTAAAGTTCTCGAATCGTTTGTTGCATGAGTTCTAGTGCTGCACCAGAACCGCGATATTCTGGGGCTATACCGACTGCTGCAATTCCTCCCATGGGGACACACTCACCCCCAAACCATTGTCCTTGCGGAAGAATGGCTAAACCACCGATCATTTGATTTGAATTGCTGATGCTGCGGAAGTTTTCTCTACCAATACGTTGAAAGTAAGTCTTGATGCTGTCGGGTGGAGAGTTGAAGCACTGCTGTAAGATTTTTCCTAGTCGTTGCTCGTCTTCAGCATTAGAGATGATGTCATATTCAAACTGAGACGTCATGACAATGTACTCGTTGTACTACAAATATAAATATATATGTATTACAAATATGAGGCAAGCGATCGCGCTTGATTAATCCATACTTGCATTTCACTTCGAGAAGGACACAAATCGCGACGTTGAGTTGTAGCGACTTGCAATCGCAAAATCTGTTGATGTAACCGATGCAGTGGAGTTTGCGCAAGTTGTCCAACAGATATAATTCCTACATGTAGTAGTACGCCGCAATGTTGACAGCCAACACTGGGAATCCGCGCTAAATCTGCTAAAGCCACCCATTTGTTGACAGTTTCAGTTCTCACTCGCAACTGTGTTGCTAAAGCTTGTCGTTGAGCAGAAGTTCGGCATTGTTGTAGTAGTTGCAGTGTTTTAGAGACGCCCAACTGTGTAAGTTGTGCTTGTTCTTGGGAGTTTAATCCTGGTAATTCACTGATTTGCCAATTCTTTGAAAGAATTTTAGTCTGAGTAGAGCGATTTACTTTTTGCATATTTTAGAAGTAAGATTAAGTACGTGGGTAAACATGAATATAACGAAGGGCTGGTAACTGGTCATTAAATAGCTATTGGCTATTAGAAATTTGATGGGCATGACTCGCTACCTACTTTTGCTGAAGCTAAACATTGTTTCATCATCAGATCTTCCAAATTACCGCTAAAACAAGCGCGAAAATATTCAGCGTATAACTTGCAGCTGAGTATTGCTCGATCGCCTTGCAAATTTATTAATCCCATACTTTGCAACTTAAATGCCTGCACCAAATCTATCTCCACTGGCGACGGTGCAGCCAGAATCCGACCGAAAGCTGCTGCCAACTCTGGATGCCGTTGTAGATGCCACAATTTCTGTTGCAAGTGGTCGCGATAAATTTCAGCTGAGGCAAGGGATGTTTGCAACAACTGCTCTAAGGTGACATCGTGATGCCAAATGTGATACAAAGCCAACTGCACCAAATAAGGATGCCCGCCTACCTGGACTATCAGTTGCTCCGCTTCTCTCAACGACCAATCCAGTCTATACCGCAATGCTAAATCCTGCACCTGAGAGCTAGTGAACGCTCGCAACTCAATCGGCAAGCCGACATTAAACGGCGATTTATTCACGTTCAACGGAATATAAACTTTTGTTGAATGCGCCACGACTAACCGGAGTCTTTTCCAAATCTCCTGATTCTTGGCTTCCTCATGCCAAGTTCGCAACATACCAAAAAACTCGTCAGCTATATCGGGATATTGAAACAGTCGGTCAACGTCATCTAACCCTAGCACTAAAGGCTGTCCTGTTTCAGCCAACAGATACCGCTCAAAGTACATTTTGCAACTGACTTTACTGCCAAACAAATCGTCCCAATAGTCTGCTAAACGATTAGGCATTTGCACGCTCAAACCAACGCTGGCACAAAACCACTGCAAAAATTTATCTAAGTTTTGGAAAATCGCTTTATCTGCTAGCTGAAAGTTGAGAAGCACGGTTCGATAGCTTTGCTCGGCGGCTTGATGGAGAATCCACGCCATCAACGAGGTTTTTCCCATCCGTCTGGGGGCTTCGATCCGCAGCAGTGCTCCTGGTTGCATGATTGTCTTGTAACAGTCAGCCCTAAGCAGTGGTTGCTCGACATAGAAAGCGGAATTCACAGGCATGGGACCGCCTGGAAATTCTGGATCTACGTTTTGATTTGATTGTGTAGCATTTACTACCTCTTCAATTTGCAAGTCTGGCTGGAAATAATCGCCTGGCTCTAGAGAAAGATTAAAAGCCTTAAAGCAGCACTTCAGAGTTTGCTTATCGACCCCAGCTTCGCATTTAAATACCTTCATTAGGGTGTCTGCAGACAAGCCTGTTTGCTCGTTCAGAGCTTCGAGGGTATAACGGTTGCCGGAGTTTTGCCAAATTTCCGCCTGAGATTTAGCTGCCTGAAGCTTCTGAAATCCCTGAGGTGATAAGATTACACCCCTCCTCCGCCTGTATTGTTGTCCATTCATCTGCGTCGGAACTCCTTGGTTCTAGTTGGACGCGATCAAGACTTGCTTTTATTTACCCTCAGCGCAGTTGCCTTCTATCAAAGTTACTTTGGTGCTGAATTGTAGTTCATCTTTCAGTTTTCTCAACAATGCCATCAGTTGATCGCAATCTAAATTTCTGCCTCAGTAAGCAGGATTGCAGTTTCACTGCCAACTCTACATATGTTTGCTTCTGTGTTAAGCTTCATCTCGATCGTATAATTCTATACAATTGGATTGGGTCGATAGCTTTTGACTGTACCGACACCACCAGTAAAGGACACCATCTGCTCTTTACTAAACTTAGGTATCGCATTTAGGATCGTTAGTTCAAACAATCTTTCTGTACTGTCTTTGGCGATCGCGTAATACCTACTTTCGAGTATACCATCTGCATACAATCCTATATAAATTAGTTTAATTCGCCGTTAAACTTGACCTGAACCTGGTCAATTATTTCAGAGAAAGAATTGTTTTGTTTCGAGTTAGATTCTCTCTGTTGCTATTAGCAATAAAACGATACATCTTCATCGCATTCATCTGCCAGGTAGATTAAGCATCTGAAGCGAAGGCGAATCAAATGAAGTGACTCCACGCTGCAATCTCTATTGTCAGTGCGATTGCGATCGCATTGTATCTAGTTAACTTATCTCTGCTAAAGAATATAGTCGCCTTCCGCAAATAAGCCTTTTCCGATTTTAAGCAAATTTACTGCTGCAAGTAGTTCAATCTTACAACGCCTGAAACCTTTGCTCGTGCTGATTTTAGGGAATTGATAACCAGAAATCCTTAAATTTGTTCTTAAGAGCCTAAACTTTGGTTGTTGAAACTGGAATTGAGAACGGAAGATAGATTTAGTTTTTCAGCAGACACCAGACAGATACAAGTAACCCCCAATTTGGGGATGATCTTACATTAGCAAGCACCATACATCTCCTACATCTAGTTCTTCACCGCAGATAATATAGCAATTTTGATAGTTCATCGACTTGTTGGAGTAGGCTTTGCTCATTCCAGCAAGACATTAAAAATTTATACAAAACTATGGAAAGCGCTCTTTGCTCTCTGGAACTGTCTTTCGGGATTCCTACTTAAAAATTGGCATGTGAGCAGGCTTTTGGTTTATTCACACATCAAACGAGAGAAATAAATATGGCTACTATTACGGGTACTTCAGATAATGACAATCTCATTGGCACAACAGACGATGATGGAATGTTCGGCTTGGATGGCAACGATACCCTCGATGGTGGGGATGGCAACGATACCCTCGATGGTGGCATTGGCAGCGATACTCTCGACGGCGGCAGGGACAACGATACCCTCGTTGCTGATTACAGCCATGCCACCAAAGCCATTACCTTGACTTTTGCGTCTAATATTAGAGACAGCTCAATAAATGGCACGATCACCGCAGAAACAGAGGTTTTCATTGGTCTTGGCAGAGACACGAAAGTCACAGTGCTTGAAACGGATACCTTCCGCAACATTGAGGTGCTAAACCTAACTGGGAGTAATTTCAATGACGAACTCTACGGTAGCAAGGGCAACGATACCCTCAATGGCGGGTCTGGTAATGACATCCTTCATGGTGGAGAGGGCAACGATATCCTCAGTGGTGGTATTGGGAGCGATACTCTCGATGGCTGGGAGGGCAACGATACCCTCATTGCTGATTACAGCAATGCTACCAAAGCCATTACCTTGACTTTTGAGTCTGAGACTAAAGAAGGCGCGATAAATGGCACGATCGCCGCAGAGACAGAGGTTTTCGATGCTGCCAGAGACAGGAAAATTATAGTGTCTGAAACAGATACCTTCCGCAACATTGAGATGTTAAACCTGACCGGAAGTAATTTCAATGACAAACTTTACGGTAGCAAGGGCAACGATACCCTCAATGGTGGGGCTGGTAATGACTTTCTCCATGGTAGGGAGGGCAACGCTACCCTCAATGGTGGAGCTGGTGATGACATCCTCCATGGCTGGGAGGGCAACGATATCCTCAATGGTGGCATCGGGAGCGATAGTCTCAATGGCTGGGAGGGCAACGATACCCTCATTGCTGATTACAGCCATGCCACCAAAGCCATTACCTTGACTTTTGAGTCTGAAACTAAAGACGGCACGATAAATGGCACGATCAAGACGGCGACAGAGGTTTTCATTGGTCCTACCAGAGACAAGAAAGTCACAGTGGTTGAAACGGATACCTTCCGCGACATTGAGGTGTTAAACCTGACCGGAAGTAATTTCAATGACAAACTCTACGGGAGCAAGGGCAGCGATACCTTCAATAGTGGGGCTGGTGATGACATCCTCGATGGTAAGGCTGGTGATGACATCCTCGATGGTGGTATTGGGAGCGATACTCTCGATGGCTGGGAGGGCTACGATACCCTTGTTGCTGATTACAGCCATGCTACTAAGACCGTTACCGTGACTTTAAATACTGACTATAGCACGATCAAGACAGCGGCAGAGGTTTTCGATCCTAACATGCAAAGGAAAGTCACAGTGTCTGAAACAGATACCTTCCGCAACATTGAGGTGCTAAACCTGACTGGGAGTAATTTCAATGACCGCTTGGTTGGTGGAAATGGCAATGACCGCTTGGTTGGTGGAAATGGCAATGATATTCTTACTAGTGGGGAGGGCAATAACGAACTCTACGGCGTAACTCCTTTCAGTGAAAGCACGGGAGTAGGCACGATCGATACTCTAACGGGTGGGCGGGATAACGATCGCTTTTTCCTTGCCGACACCTTGACCACTTATTACAACGACAGTGACAACTCAACTCAAGGGTTGAGGGATTATGCATTAATTACCGATTTCACTTTAGCTGACTTCATCTACCTCAAGGGGACACCTGAGAACTACGTCTTGGGTTCATCTCCAATTGCTGGGGTTGCTGGGAGAGGAATCTATCTGAACACCGACAGGGAAGCTGGTGTAGGCGCGACGGATGAGCTGATTGCCATTGTCGAAAGCTCAACTAGGCTTAATCTGTTAGCTGACTACTTCGTATATATCTAGTAGGGAGTGTGAAATTACGATACTAAGGCGCGAACACAATTCGGTGGTGCCAGAAGGCAGTGTGGGATTGGTAAAATCCAAGATAACTAAGTTCTTCATCCGGCAATGGAAGGTCTATTCTGTAGCATTGGTGGCAGAACAAGTTTGACAAATTATGGGAACACAAGCAGGACACAGTGCGGTTAGTTGTCAGCTATTTTAACTGGATTTGGCAGCACTCTAAGTTAGAGGATGTTTGAGAAGTAGCAAATTATGCCAATCTATGCAGAAGTATACGTAGAGACGTAGAGTAGATGAAAGCTTCGGATGTCTCCGGTAAACACTCATAATCCTTGCTGAGTCGCCGATATCGT